>CAZLEC010000087.1:4346-11174 GCA_964558245.1 uncultured Burkholderiales bacterium
GTCGCCGTAGGTGAAGATGCCGCCGTCGGCGGCCACGAGCCAGTAGCCGTGACCGGTTGGGGTTGTTGTCATGGCGACGATCGGTTGGTTGAGGTGGATCGCGCCGGCCGATCCGTAGAATTTGGCGTCGCCGTAGGTGAAGATGCCGCCGTCGGCGGCCACGAGCCAGTAGCCGTGACCGCTCGGAGTTGCTGTTATCCCGACGATCGCTTCGTGCAGTCGCAGGCTCGCAGCAGAACCAAGGGATGCGGTTCCGTGGAGGCCGATGACGTGGCCCGCCGTCGTGACTACCCACGATCTCGTACCGCCTGTGGCCGATGCGACACCGACGGGAGCGCCCGCGGAGGCCACGACCGAGACGCGTGTCATCGCCTCAGGGCACAGGGTCGAGGCGCACTCGCCCGCGGATCGGACAGTGACGACCTGGGCGTCGCCGGCGCGGGAGGGGAGCGGACTGATGACGGCAGCCCGGTAGCTTCCGGCGGTCGTGGCCGTCGGTGTGCCGCGCCAAACGTGATAGACGAGGTATCGGCCGGTCGAGTCGCTGAACACGGATGCGCCGCCAGGTCCGGCCCCGTTTGCATCCGACGACAGATACGGTGTGCGGTCCTTCGTGCACGGCTGGTTGGGTGCACGACACACTGCGTGTCCAGTGGTGTATGTCGAGGTCGTCCAGTCGCCCGCGGCATAGAACAACTCGATACCGCCTCCCGGAGCGGCCGTCATGTCGGGTCCTTCGACGGTGCCGTGCTCCCAAGTCTGGTCGGCCCTCAGGATCGTCGCGGGTGAGCCGACCGTCGACATGCCGTCGGCGCTCAACGCTTGACTCACGATCGCGTTCGCCGCGGTGTCCTTCCAGACGAGCCAGTCGGTGCCATGAGCGTCGCGGTAGGTGTCCGGATCGATCCCGCACGCGACTGGACGCGAGCTGTGCGAGACGAACGGCCCGGCTGGGCTCGCGGACGTCAACGCAGCGATGCACAGCCGGTTGGGCGCGATCGTTCGGACGGTCACGTACATCGTGTATCCGCTGTTAGTGGCAACGACCGTGGGCGCCCACGTGTACGTCCAGAGGCGTTGCGCGTAGCTCGGAGGCGTCGGCATGGCATCGCCGACGAGGGTCCAGTGCACCCGATCGGTGCTATGCCAGACCGGGACGTAGCGACCGCTCGTTCCGGTCGTATACATGTAGTACGAACTCCCGACCGCGATGATCGTGGGGTCGGGCGCGTCGGCGTTGACGGCCAGCGAGGACGTTCTAATGCTCGCGACGGCGGGCGTGAGGCCGGCGGCCGCGACGGTGAGAACGATGGCGGCCACTCCCAAAATGCGACGGAGTGCTCGGCGGTGTTTCGGGGTGACGGTTTGTGTTGATCGGCGCGCCGGCTGCGTTGCGGACATGTAGCGAATATGGGCGAGCCGCTTGTGGAGCCCCTAAACGGGTGCTTGGCGCAGCTTGCGAGTCGGCGTCCGCGCTCGTGATATCACGCAGTTCCGGCGATGAGCGTCGCGGTCGCCAAATGTGCTTCGCGCGCACTGTGTCTTGCCAGGTGACGGTGCGGTAATCACCGACATGGGCCGCACCCATCATCGTGCTGAGTACGCAAGAGCGAAGACTGTGGCGAGCCGCGTCAGCGCCACTCGGTTCCGTTGCGCAGCCAGCGCGAGAGACCGAAGAGAGCACCTGCGAAGAACCAGAAGCATCCGGCGAGGACGGGTCCTGGGCCGCCGTTGACGAAGCGCAGGGACCCGAACCCGAGGATGACCAGTAGGAGTCCGTTGAAGAAGCTCAGCGTTCCGAGCACGATCCGAGTGTGTACCGACATCCGCGATGAACCCCTTCGGTCATCATGGCACTCGGCGGTACCTCTGGTAGCGGCGTCGGAGGCCTGCGCAGGGTATTCACAAGTGATTGGCAACTGCCGCTTAAGTTGTTCGGAGGCGCGCCGTTGATCGTGGGGGAATGCGGTTGACCATCGATCCACACGGCGTTCGCATCCTTGTCGTCGACGACGAGGATTACATCAGAGATCTGATCGCGGTCGGGCTACGTTTCGTGGGATTCGAGGTCGATACGGCGGCTGACGGTCGTGACGCGCTGGCCAAGATCGTGTCGACACGGCCGGATTTGGTCGTGCTCGACATTGCGATGCCGGGGATCGATGGGCTCGAAGTCGTAGAGCGGCTTCGCCGTGACGGTGTCGCGACGCCCGTGGTCTTCCTCTCGGCCCGCGATGCGCCGGCCGACCGCGTCAAGGGCCTCCATCTCGGGGCCGACGACTACATCACGAAGCCGTTCGGCCTCGAGGAGTTGTTGGCACGCATAGAGGCGGTACTTCGCCGCGTGTCTCCGAGCGAGCGTTGGCTGCGGCAGATCACCCTCGGCGATCTGATGATGGATCAGGAGGGACGCGAGGTACGGCGGGCCGGCCAACGGATCGAGATGTCGCGCACCGAGTTCAATGTGCTCGAGTTCCTCATGATGAACGCGGGCCGCGTCGTTTCAAAGCAGCAAATCCTCGAGTACGTCTGGCAGTACGACTTCGGCGGAGAATCAACGGTTGTCGAGACATACATCTCCTACCTCCGCAAGAAGCTCGACGCTCTCGGGCCGGCCATGATCCACACGATGCGCGGAGTCGGATACGTGATCCGCAGCCCGGCCGAGGACTGAGCGTGAGTCTCAGGCTTCGTATCGTCCTCGTCGTTCTGGTGCTGTTGGCCATCGGACTTGTCGGCTCTGATCTCGCGACCGCGACGGCGTTGCGGCCGTATCTGCTCGGGCGAGTCGACGAGCGCCTCGACGCGACGGCCGGCTTCGCTGCCCGCTTGTTGAGTCCCGAGGCGCCGCCCGCGCCGCCACCGGGCGCCGCGCTGTCGCTCCCTCGAGGTGACACGCCCAACGTGCAAGCAGCTCGCATCGATCCCCACGGGCGGATCGTGAAGACGGTCCGGGGACCTTTTTCGTCGGCGAGCGACGCGTTCCGTGTCCTACCACGCGGGCCGTTGGACCGTGCCCGTAACGGCCAGACGGTCAGATTCGAGGTCACGAGCCGGTCCGGACACTACCGAGGGATCGCCGAACCGATCGCGAGCACGCGTGACGTCGCCGTTGCGATCACCCCGCTCGGCGACGTCGAAGCGACAATGACCCGCTTGTACTGGATCGAGGGAATCGCAACGGCAGGACTGTTGCTGCTCGCGGGGGTTCTGGCGCTGTGGCTCGTACGGGTCGGGCTCCGCCCGCTTGCGCACATCACCGACACCGCGGACGCGGTCGCGGCGGGTGATGTCGACCGGCGCGTCGACATTCGCGGCGGTTACGAAGTCGCACGCCTCGGCCGGGCGCTGAACTCAGCGTTCGACGCGCGCGCGGAGTCCGAGCAGACGCTGCGCGAGTTCATCTCCGACGCGTCGCATGAGCTGCGTACACCGCTGACCTCGATTCGTGGCTATGCCGAACTCCTGCGCGTGGGTGCGTTGAGCGACGACGCTGGGATAGTCCGGGCGGCTGCGCGCATAGAGCATGAAGCAGCGCGAATGGGGGGCCTCGTCGAGAATCTCCTCGCTCTGGCGCGGCTCGACGAGGGTCGTCCACTCGAGCTGACGGACGTTGATCTGAGTGCCCTCGCGGTCGACGCGGTCACTGACGCGCGCGCGGTCGAGCCGGACCGACCGATCACGCTGATCGCGGCCGGACCGGTGCATGTAATGGGCGACGAGATGACGTTACGTCAAGTACTGGCGAACTTGCTGGCGAACGTGCGTGAACACACGCCCGAGCGGACTGCCGTAGAAGTACGAGTCGCCGCAACACCGACGGGTGCCCGCCTCGACGTCATCGATGCCGGCGCAGGCCTTGACCCGGGCGCCCATCTTCGGGTGTTCGATCGCTTCTGGCGCGGCGCGCCGGGCGGCACCTCGTCCCGGGACGGCAGTGGCCTCGGGCTCGCGATTGTTGCCGCGGTCGCCGCGGCTCACGGCGGCCGAGCGTGGGCCGATACGGACCGCGATCGTCTGCCGGGCGCTCACTTCGTGGTCGAGTTGCCCGCCCGTCCTCCGGCTTGAGCGGCCCGAAACTTCACAAGTGGCGTGCAACTCCTGTCGGGTTTGATCACAGGCTCGTCGGGCCTGATGCATACATGCATTTCCGACTTCTTCCAATATGGGCTCTTGCGGTGAGCGCACCGCTCGTCGTCGCAGGCTGCGGCGGTGGGTCTGGTTCACAAGCTGCATCCGCTACCGGTGTCACGACGACGAGTGGTGCGCCAACCGCGACCGGCCAGCGGTCGACGCTGAGCGCCTGCCTTCGCAAGCACGGGGTGAATCTCCCGGCCGGTTTCGGTCAGGGCGGTCCGCCGGGGGGTGGTGCGCCAGGCGGTGGCTCTGGCGTACCGGGGGGTGCGACGCCGGGCTCGTTTCCCTCGGGTGGGGCACCGGGCGGAGCGCTGCCGGGTGGCGTCGATCAGCAGAAGTTGCAGGCCGCGTTCAAGGCGTGTGGCGGTTCCGCACGCGGAGGCGGCTTTCCGGGTGGAGGTGGCGCCAACCCCCAGGCGCTCACCGCGTATCTGTCCTGCCTGTCCGATCACGGCGTGAACGTTCCAACGACTACTTCGGGCACGACAGCCGGCGGAGCCGGATCTGCGCTCGCGACGGTTCGCAACGATCCGAAGTTCGCCGCGGCGAACAAGACGTGCCAGGCATTGCTTCCGACCGCCGGGAGCTCCACCACAACGACTGCTGCAGGTTGAGAGGTAGTGATGAGTAAACGATTGCTAGTCAACGGGCTCCTCGTGTTGGTGGTGCTCGCGATCGCGGCGGGCGTGTTCGCGACCATGCGCTCGAGCTCGAGCTCGGCGGCGACGACTCAGACCTTCGCGACGGCCAAGCGTGGCGTCGTGTTGCAGAGTGTCACGTCGACCGGGAATGTCGAAGCGCCGACCGATCTTTCGTTGTCGTTCCAGCAGTCGGGAGAGGTCACCGCCATCTTCGTTTCGGCTGGTCAGCATGTGGTGGCGGGCCAAGCGCTGGCGCAGGTCGACGATACCCAACAGAAGCTCGCCCTCGCCTCGGCGCAGGCCGGTCTCGCATCGGCGCAGGCGAATCTCGCGGCGCTGGAACGCGGAGAGACCGCAATCGAACGACAGGCAGATGCCATGTCCGTGGTTTCGGCCCAGCAGAGTGTGACGACTGCGCAACAGGGTGTGACGAACGCGCAGCAGAACGCGGCGACCAACGTGACCAAGTACCAACAGACGATCGAACAGGCAAAGCAGACCCTTACGCAGGCCAACGCAGGCGTGACCTCCGCGCAGTCCGATCTTCACCAGGCCGAGGTCGCGCTCTCGTCCCTGCAGAACAGCTCCGATACGCAACGATCCAGCGGTGAGTCGCTCGCTGCGTTGCTCACGCGCTATCAACTCGACTCGGCGCGCTGCACGAGCCACGCGGGGCAGACTGCGACATCTGATGGCGTCGTCTGCGCCCAGGTCAACAACCTCTCGACGTTCGCCAAGGGTGTCCAGTCGGCGCAGTCGAGCTTGACCCAAGCCGAGACACAACAGACGTCGGCGCAAGACGGCCTGACCAGCGCACAACAGCAGCAAACGAGTGGCGAGGCGCAAGATCAGCAGTCGATCCAGAGCGCGCGGTCGCAGCTGACGTCCGCCGAGACGCAGTATCAGTCGACGCTGGTGAACAACGCCGTGAAGCAGGAAGCACCCAAGCCCGAGCAGATCGCTCAAGACCGTACGTCGATCGTGTCGGCCCAGGCGCAGCTACAGACGGCACAGAAGAACGAAGACGACACGACGCTGCACGCACCCGTCGCCGGCGTTGTGGCGTCGGTCAACGGTCTCGTCGGCCAGCAGTCGAGCGGCGGAAGCTCGTCGTCGAGCGCCTCGAGCTCGACGGGCAGCTCGACGGGCACTTCGACCGGCTCTTCGACTGCGAGCTCGGGCTTCATTCAGCTCACGGATGTGAACCTCTTCGACGTCAAGGTCGGTTTCACCGAGACCGATGCCCCCAAAGTGAAAGTCGGGCAGGCGGCGACGATCACCCTCGATGCACTCCCGAACGAGACGTTCACCGGGCACGTGCTCGAGCTGGACACCTCCTCGACGCTCGTGAGCAACGTCGTCACCTACTACGCCAAGATCGGGTTCGACACCACGCCGGCCGACGTAAAACCCGGAATGACCGCGTCGGTGAACGTAGTGCTCGACAAACGCGACAACGCGATAACGCTGCCGACCTCAGCAGTTTCGACGACCGGCACGACCGAGACGGTCACGGTCAAGCCGAAGAGCGGCAGCGAGACTTCGAAGGTCATCACGATCGGGCTACGCGGCGACAGCGCGGTCGAGATTACGAGCGGGTTGAGTGTGGGCGACCAGGTCGTGACCACGAGCTCGGCCTCGACAGCAACCGCGGGCGGCGGTTTCCCGGGGGGTGGTCTGCCGGGCGGCGGCCTCGGTGGTGGCCTGGGCGGCGCACCTCGGGCCGGGGGCAACTGATGACCCGGTATTCCGGCCCAGTAATGGCCTTGAGGGACGTCACGAAGGTCTACGGCGAAGGTGACACCGTCGTGCATGCGCTTCGCGGTGTGAGCCTCGACGTCGCGCCAGGCGAGTACGTGGCGATCATGGGCGCTTCCGGGAGCGGCAAGAGCACGTTGATGCACATCGTGGGCTGCCTCGATGTTGGCACGTCGGGCCGCTACATGCTCGACGGGATGGACGTCTCCCAACTCGACGACTTCGCGCTGTCGGTCGTGCGGAACCGCAAGATCGGCTTCGTCTTCCAGAGCTTCAACCTGATTCCGCGCAC
>CAZLEC010000088.1:0-1587 GCA_964558245.1 uncultured Burkholderiales bacterium
TTCGAGTACGCGTCGACCATCATCCGGAGCATCGAGACCGGTAAGCCGAGAGTGATCTACGGCAACGTCCCCAATCACGGGCTCATCGACGACCTCCCCGAAGGATGCACCGTCGAAGTCCCGTGCCTCGTCGACGGCGCCGGCGTGCAACCCACGCGCGTCGGTGCGTTGCCGCCTCAACTTGCCGCCTTGATCCGAACCAACGTCAACGTCCAAGAACTGACGGTGGAGGCTGCGCTCACCGGTCGCCGCGAGCACGTGTACCACGCCGCGATGCTCGACCCGCACACCGCAGCCGAGCTCGACCTCGACCAGATCCACGCGCTCGTAGACGCCCTCATCGCCGAACACGGCGCTTGGATCCCGGCCCTCGACTGAGAGACCGCGATGACAGCGAACGAAGCCGAGCGCCAACGCTGGAACGACGAGCGTTGGGTCGCGGTGTGGCCCAAACGCGAAGCGCTCACCGACGCGATCGCTCCCTTCCTGCTCGAAGCCCTTGCGCTGCAGCCGGGCGAGCGCGTGCTCGACGTCGGCTGCGGAGGCGGCAAGCCCACGATCGCCGCGGCCCAGATCGTCGGATCGTCGGGCACCGCCGTCGGCTCCGACTTCTCGGTGCCGCTGATCGATCTCGCGACCCGGCGAGCCGCAGAGGCGGGCGTCGACAACGTTTCGTTCTGCGTGGCCGACGTGCAACACGAGAGTCCGGCCGGCGGACCGTTTCAGGTCGTGATGAGCCAGTTCGGTGTGATGTTCTTCGACGAGCCCGTCGCCGCGTTCACGAACATCCACGCGCACCTCGAAGCCGACGGGCGGATCGCGTTCGCGTGCTGGCAGCACGCCGATCGCAACCCCTGGTTCGTCGGCACCGCGCTCGCCGGCCTCGCGCCGCCGCCGCCCGCTCCCGCACCGGGCAAGAGTCCCGTCGGCCCCTTCACGCTCGGCGACCACGAACGCACACGACGCATCCTGGAGTCCGCCGGATTCGCGAACGTTCATCGCGAGGCCCACGAGATCCGGCGCGAGATACCCGACGACGCGCTGGTCGACGAGACGCAGCTCATGCGCATCGGTGTACCAGCCGACAAGATGGCCGCCGCGACCGCGGCGGTGACCGATCACCTCGAACAGTTCCGGGCGCGGCCGGGCGTCGTCATGCTGCCGCTCGCCTTCCAGATCTTCCAAGCAACCGCTCGATAGAAAGGACCGCCGTGCAACACGTTCGCCTCGGCCGCACCGGGCTGCAGGTCTCTAGGATCTGCCTCGGCACCATGACCTTCGGACTCCAAGTCGACGAGGACGGCTCGCGCGCCATACTCGATCACGCCGACGAAAAAGGCATCACGTTCCTCGACGCAGCCGACGTCTACCCGTTGGGCGGCGACCTCACCACCGCCGGGCGCACGGAGGAGATCCTCGGACGTTGGCTGCAAGGTCGCCGCGATCAGTTCGTGGTCGCGACCAAGTGCTTCGGGCCGATGGGACCGCGAGCGTGGGACGCAGGGAACAGCCGGCGCCACATCATGGACGCGATCGATGCCCAGCTGCGTCGACTGCAAACCGACTTCATCGACCTGTACCAGCTCC
>CAZLEC010000088.1:1597-11125 GCA_964558245.1 uncultured Burkholderiales bacterium
GTCGGCTGCTCCAACTTTCTCGCGTACCGTCTGGCGCAGGCACTCGGCAAGAGCGCGACGCTCGGCATCGCGCGCTTCGACTGCATACAACCGCGTTACAACCTGATCTTCCGGGAGTTCGAACGCGAGCTGCTCCCGCTCTGCCTCGACGAAGGTGTAGGAGTGATCCCCTACAACCCGATCGCCGGCGGTCTCCTGTCGGGCAAGCACGACCGCACGAAACCCCCCGAAGAAGGGACACGATTCACACTCGGCAACGCCGGCGCGATGTACCAGGACCGGTACTGGCACGACAACGTGTTCGACACAGTCGATGCCATCGCGAAGGTCGCCGACAGCGCGGGCATCCCACTGCCGACCCTTGCGGTCGCGTGGACACTCCAACATCCCGCGATTACCGCTCCGATCGTCGGTGCCAGCCGCCCCGAACAACTCGACGCGACCTGCGCCGCAGTCGACACGCAGCTCGACGCGGACCTCCTGAGCACGCTGAACGAGCTGACGGCGCCCTACCGCAGGGGGGATGCGCCCCGCTGACAACTAGCGGGCCGCGCGCCACATCGTCGTCACGGTGGGGCCGTTGCCAACGAGGGTGAACTCGCCGATCGGACGGAAGCCCAGGCGCTCGTAGCGCGCGAGGTTCCTCGGGTTACTCGACTCGAGGTACGCGGGAAAGTGCCGCGCGTCGACCACGGCGAGATTCTCGGCGAGCAAGGCCTCACCGATCCCCTGACCCCGATGATCGTCATGCGTCGCGACAATGCTCAGGTAGTAGTGCGGTTCGTCGTGCGGGTGCGCGTCCTCGAACTGGAGGAGCGCCTCGAGCACCGTCGCGGCACGCTCCCCGAGATACTCGTCGAGGAGAAGCGGGATGCTCCGCTCCGCCGCGCGGGTCAACTCCAAGCCGTTCGGGACCGCCCAAACCGCCACCGCCTCCGCCTGGTCGGTCATCCACGAGAAGCCCTGCGGCCACATGCTCTCGGCGAACAAGCGCCACCAACGTCGAAAGGCAACCGGCCGCGACCCCTCGTCGGGGAACGCCCAACTCCACACCGGATCGTCGAGGAACGCCAAGCTGATCGTGTCGACGACGGCATCGACATCGGCAGACTCCACGGCCCGGGCCTTCAATTGCACGCCGCGCAAGCTACCCGAACGCACCGACTACACGGCTCCGAGAACAGGGGTTAGCTTGCACCGACATGCCCGACATCGCGGTCCCGTTCTTCACCTCCGTACCCGCGGCACCACCACCGTGGCCCGGCATCGTCGTGGTGATGGAAGGCAACGGCATCTCTCCCCAACTCCTGCGCGTCTGCGAGCGCCTCGCACACGAGGGCTACGCCACCGTCGCGCCCGACCTCTACTGGCGATTCGGCGGGAGCGACCCGACCCACGCGATGGACCACCTCGGCGCGCTGCAACACGCCGACGGACGCGCCGACATCGTCGAATCCGTCAGCTGGCTGCGCGCGATCGGCGCGACCAAAGTCGGCATCACCGGCTTCTGCATGGGAGGCGGCTACGCGTACCTCGCCGCAATCTCCGGCGACGTCGATGCCGCCGTGCCCTTCTACGGCGCCGGCATCGCACAGCGGCTCGCCACCGCGCAGTGCCCCCTGCTCGCATTCTTCGGCGGGAACGACGAATGGATCCCGCGAGCCGACATCGCCAAGGTCGAGCAGCACCACCCCGGCAACGTGATCGTCTACGAAGACGCGGAGCACGGCTTCATGCGCGACGGCTCCGAGAACTACCACGAAACCGCGGCCACCGACGCGTGGACCCGGCTCCTCGTATTCTTCGCGCAACACCTCCGGGAGCAATGATGGAAACACGAACACTCGGCAAGACCGGCATCCAAGTCTCGGTGCAATGCCTCGGCGCCATGATGTTCGGCCTGTGGGGCAACCGAGACCACGACGACTGCGTTCGGATCATTCACCATGCGCTCGACAACGGCATCAACTTCGTCGACACCGCCGACGTCTACTCGCAGGGAGAGTCGGAAGAGATCGTCGGCAAGGCCCTCAAAGGACGACGAGACCAAGTCGTGCTCGCGACCAAAGTCCACGGCCAGATGGGCGAAGGCCCGAACCGGCAAGGCAACTCCCGCCGCTGGATCCGCTCCGAGATCGAAGAAAGCCTGCGGCGCCTCGGAACCGACTACATCGACCTCTACCAAATCCATCGGCTCGACCCGACCGTCGACGTCGAGGAAACACTCTCAGTGCTGACAGACCTCCTCCACGAAGGCAAAGTCCGGGCGATCGGCAGCTCCACGTTTCCGGCCGAAGAGATCGTCGAAGCGCAGTGGGTCGCCGAGACGCGAGGCTACGAACGGTTCCGGTGCGAGCAGCCGCCGTACTCCATACTCGCTCGAGGAATCGAACGAGCCGTGCTCCCGACGTGCGCGCGCTACGGCATGGGCGTGATCGTCTGGAGCCCGCTCAACGGCGGTTGGCTCACCGGCAAGTACAAACGCGGCCAGGAATACCCGAAAGGGACTCGGGCATCGTGGGGACTCATGGACGGACCCGAAGCCCGGCACAATCTGCGAAAGTTCGACGCCATCGAACAGCTCGAGAAGGTTGCCGCCGACGCCGGCACCTCGCTGACGCACCTCGCGATCGCATGGAGCGTCGCACATCCGGCAGTCACCGCGACCATCATCGGCCCCAAGACACTCGAGCAGCTCGACGGCCTCCTCGGCGCCGCCGAGGTGGAGCTCGACACGACGACACTCGACCGCATCGACGAGGTCGTGCCGCCCGGCAGAACGCTGCACGCACCCGACGACGGCTACGAATCACCGAACCTCACAGCCTCGGCCCGACGCCGAAACTGAAGGAGTACGCACTCATGGAACTTCGACGACTCGGACGAACCGCGCTTCGCGTAAGCGAACTCTGCCTCGGCACGATGAACTTCGGTCCATTGACGACCCAAGAAGACTCGTTCGTGATCATGGATCGCGCACTCGAGCTCGGCATCAACTTCTTCGACACGGCAAATCGCTACGGCGGTCCGAAAGGAGCCGGAGCCACCGAAACAATCATCGGGAACTGGTTCGCGCAGGGCGGCGGACGTCGCGAGAAAGTCGTACTCGCGACGAAGGTCTTCGGTCCGATGAGCGAATGGCCGAACGACGGCGGGCTCTCGGCCCGCCACATCCGCGACGCCTGCGAAGCCAGCCTTCGGCGACTCCAAACTTACCACATCGACCTCTACCAGATGCACCACGTCGACCGGAACGCACCGTGGGAAGAGATCTGGCAGGCGATGGAGAACCTCGTCGACCACGGGAAGGTCATCTACGTCGGCAGCAGCAACTTCGCAGGCTGGCACATCGCGCAGGCCAACGAAGCCGCGGCGAAGCGCAACTTCCTCGGCCTCGTGAGTGAGCAGAGCCTCTACAACCTCGCGTCGCGCACGGCGGAGCTCGAGGTACTTCCGGCCTGCCGCGGCTACGGGCTCGCCGTGATCCCTTGGAGTCCACTCGCGGGCGGAATGCTCGGCGGAATGAAGGGCTCCAGCGACACTGCACGTCGCAAGAGTCTGAACCCCCGGTACGAGGCAATGCGTCCGCAACTCGAGAAGTGGGAGAAACTCTGCGCCGAGCTCGGCGAAGAGCCGGCCGCGGTCGCACTCGCGTGGCTGCTACAGCGCCGCGAGGTCACCGCTCCGATCATCGGGCCCCGCACGCTCGAACAGCTCGAGGGCGCGTCGCTGCGTGCAACCGAGATCACACTCGACGACGACGCGTTGAAGAAGATCAACGAGATCTTCCCGGGCCCGGGGAAGGCGCCCGAGGCGTACGCCTGGTGAGCTGACGTTCATCGCTGATTTCGCTCATGTCGGTGCCGATTCCGATGGCACGTCCAGCAGCGCAACTTGAGTTCATCGACGACGGTCTGCTGGCTCTGCTCGAAGTCGGGATCGTGGTCGTATTGCAGGAACTCTGTCGCCCCGCAGTCGACGCACGCCCGGTCACGCTCGCGCACGACCCGTCGCTGCCGGGCAGAGGGGTGACGGTGTCGCCCTGAAGCGTTGATCGGGCGGCCCTGCGCATCGTGGATGAGAACACGCAGATACCCTTCGGGGGCAAGCCGCTCGACGACAGTTCCGGGTATCGGCGTGCCGTCGTCGAGTGTGCAACCGTCGGCGCGCACGTGGAAGACGACCTCGATTACGACTGCGGCGCCGCCGCCGCTGAGAAGGTCGATGAGCGCGTCGGCTCGTTGTTGGGCCACGCTCGGCCAGCGATTCCCCTCATCCGACACGTCCGCGGACGCGTCGCGCAATCGGCGCTTCACCACTTCGGCGTCGACCGCCGCGGCGATGACTGCGGATTGTCCGGGCGGAAGCCGAAAGCAGCCTGCGATCATCCCGTCGACATCGGTTCGCCACCACAGGCCACGGGCGTCCCTGTGCCGGGCCTCGGTCTCCTCGGGCGTTTCGTTGCGCTGGAGCCAGGCGGCCACCGCGTGGGCGAGTCGCCCGGCGGGTACCCGCTCGGCCAGGTCACACAACTCGGCCTCGTTCTCCGGCGTCGCGAATCGCGTGAGTGCCCGCAGCTTGCTGTACGACAGCCGACCCGCCTCGAACGCGCCGTTGATCGTCGGCAGCCCGACGATCGCTTTCCCGATTCGCAGCCACTCGCGGGCCGTGCACACTTCGATGTCGAGAGCGGACGCCACCCAATGGGCGCAGGAAACTGCGCCGTCGAGCGTCCACTCACCTGACGCATCCAACTTCGGGACCAGCCGGAGCAGTTGGCGCTGTCCGGCCGACCAACGCCCGCCGGCCGCGATCACGGCCGAACGCAGCGATGGGCCCACATCTTCGAATACAGCTCGATCCGTGACGACTGCCGACATCGACGCTCCCGACGCTCCTCGCCCGCGCATCAGTGGTGGCGGGCGCTCGCTCCATCTACGGTCGGTCGGCCATGCAGCAGGCTGACGAGCTCTGTTCCGCACCCTAAACACCGGCTGCGACACTCACCATCGATCCCGGCCCGGGACCGTGTTCGCGACGCGTCCGCGGACGCGTCGGCCACGACCAGCCGCACCTACATGTCGCGCATTCGCTCCCAGCCGGGAGGAGGCGCCGCGAGCAGCCAGTGCTGTTCGGGCACGTTGCCACCGATGCGCGCACCGAGCGAGTGGTCACGATTCAGGGGCGGAAGTTGAGACACGTAGCACTCGATCGCAGCCCGCTTGCGTGTGTGATCGAGCACGGCGGGGACCACCATCGGCGTCGGCCACAGGTCGGAAGCGAAGAGCTTCGAGATCCGCCATGCCAGCATGCCGGGGATGTGCTTGTATCCGGAATCTTCGTACGCGAACCACGCAACGTCTTTGCGTCGGGCTGCCAGCATCGCCCCGGCCTCGTGCGTCATCACGTGGTCGGGGTTTGCCAGTCCCATCGGGACGAACACCGCGGTCGGCTTCACGTCGAACATAACCGCCTCGATCGCGTCCGCGACGGCCGCGGGGTCGGCTCGCTCTGCGGGCGGCAAGTACTGGTGGTCGACGAAGTCGAGCCACACCGGAGACGCGCCGAGCACCGCCATCGCCGCGCGGTCTTCCTCACGCCGCAGGGCCACGACGTCGTCGCCGGCGCGGAACCCACCGAGTGAATCCCATTCTGTGGGCGGGTCCGGGTAGCGCGCCGGCCGGCCGCCGCAAACGGTGACGACCGTCGCGCCCGGATGTGCGAACAGGAGGTAGGCGGCACCGAGTGCGGCGTCGTCGAAGTGCGGCGAGCACAACAGCACGCGGTCGAGACAGCCGTCGGGAAGGATCCCCCACGTGATCGCGGCGCCCGGGTCGGCGGTCACGTCACGAGCACCACGAGGGGGATGCGTCGCTTGGTGAGCGTCTGGTAGTGGTCGTAGCGCCCGCCACCTTTGTACGGGTTGACCTCGTTGACGATGCGCCAGCAACGGTCGTAGTCGGCGCCGTCGGTGAGAATCTCCGCCGTCGCGGGTTTGCGCGCTCTCCCGACCTGTACCTCGGCGTGCGCGTCGGCGCGGAGGTTGTGGAGCCAGCCCGGCGCACGATCCGAACCGCCGTTGGAAGCCACCACGACGTAGCGGCCGTCACCGTCGAGCCCGTACACCAGTGCCGCAACCCGCGTCTGGCCCGTACGCGCGCCTGTGGTGCGCAACAACAGCGTCGGCAGCTTGCCGATCTTGTGCCCGATCCGGCCGTGGGACTTCTCGTACACCCATTGGTGGACACCAAGTGCCACACGCTCGAAACTTTCGGTCAACCCCGGCATCTCGGAGACGCTATGTCATCCGGCCGTGGGAACGCTCGTGACGAAGTCGACGATCGACGACGCAAACGCGGGGTCGGCCACGGCGCCGAGATGCGTGCCCTTCACGACCCGGGCGATGGCGCCGGGGATCCGGTCGGCGAGATCCTTCGGTGAGCCGGCGAGGTCGTCACGGTCGCCGACGATCACCATCGTGGGCACGTTGATCGATTCGAGCCGGGTCTTCGCGATCGGTGTGGCGGCCCGCTGGATCGCGGCGAGCGCGAGACGGTCCGCACCGGTGGAGTCGGCGAACCTGCGGAAGGCCCGGGCTGATGCGTCCGTGATCTCGCGGAGGTCCTCGGCCTCGAGCGCGGCGGCCAGGAGCGCGCGCCGCGCTTCCGAGAAGCCGCGCGCCCCGCGGGACTTCCCGCCGATCCCGCCGAGTACGCACGACTGCGTGCGCTCTTCGTCGGGCACGAGCCTCGTCGACACGAGTGCTCCCATCGAGTAGCCGACCACGTCGACGCGCTCGACGCCGAGGTGGTCGAGCAGCGATCGCGCGTCCCGCGCCATGGCATCGTCTTCGTAGGCGTCCGGATCATGGGGCTTGTCCGATTCACCGTGACCGCGTGCATCGAGCGCGATCACGCGCCGACCGGCCGCGACGAGCGCGTCGACAACGCCGGGCGCAACCCAGTTTTCGTGATGGTCCGCGGCGAACCCGTGCAACAACAACACGTCGGGACCGTTCCCTGCCGTCATGTACGCGATACCGACTCCGTCGAACGACTCGAAGCGATCCATGGCAGTCCCCTCTCTCGCTGATTAGGGTACGCGCCCATGACGTTGAAGGTCGTCGGGGCCGGTCTCGGCCGCACCGGTACGCACTCACTCAAGATCGCGCTCGAACAGCTCCTCGGAGCGCCCTGCTACCACATGCTGGAAGTCTTCGGCCGCCCTGACGACATCGCGATCTGGCACCGAGCGGTCAACGGCGACGAGCCCGACTGGAACGAATTCCTGTCGGAGTACTCGGCAACCGTCGACTGGCCGGCCTGTGCCTTTTGGCGGGAGCTCGTGGCCGCGAACCCTGACGCCGTCGTGTTGCTCTCGTCGCGGGATGCCGACGGTTGGTGGATCAGCGCGAACAACACGATCTTCCAAGTCGTCCACCGGGAGCTTCCACCCGGGGAGGACACCGGTCGGGCTCAGATGGACATGGCGCTCGACATGTTCGCGAAGCGGTTCACACCGAACTGGAGGAACGAGGCCGAAGCGAAGCGGGCGTACGAGGCGCACAACGCCGACGTTCGGGCGTCGGTGCCCGCCGATCGTCTGATCGACTACCGGCCGGGCGACGGGTGGGCGCCCATCTGCGACAAGCTCGGCCTCCCGGTTCCGAGCGAGCCCTTCCCGCACGTGAACACGACCGACGAGTTCCGCGCCATGCTCGGCATGGAGCCGCTCGCGTAGTTCTCAGTCGAGTGCCGGCGGATACGGCTTGTTGACGCGCGGTCGTGTGATCTCGAAGAACCCGGGTTCCTCGGAGAGCACCAGGATCGCGTCCCAGAGCCGCACCGCCGCCTCCCCGGTCGGCGCCGGGGCCATGACCGGGCCCTTGAACCCGTGCGCGGGGTCGGCGCGTACGACGATCGTCGGGGTCTGCGTCTTGAACCCGCCGAACGCGTACGCGACCTCCATCGCCTCGACGATCGACGCGTCCCATTTGACGTCGTCGGCGGCACCGACGAGCGCGGAATCGAGGCCGCATTTGCTTACGCACTCCGCGAGCAGCGCGTCGTCGCGAGTTGCGCCCCGCGCGAAGAATCGTCGCCCCCACGCCGTGAGCAGCGCGTCGACGGCCGCCTCGCCGGACGAGCGGCGCGCGGCCTCGAGGATCCGCAACATCCGGTGCGAGAGCGCATGGCCTGCGAGCGCGGCGGCCCGGCGGTCTTCGGGCATTGTCGGGACGACGCCGTAGTCGTCGCGAATCTCGAGGCAGAACGACCGCCACGTCAGCGCCAAGTCGCGTCGCGGTGCGACCTCCTTGAGCCACCTCGTCGTGATCCACGCCCACGGACAGCTCGGATCCACGAACACCTCGACCGGCGTCATCCGCTGCTCCCGTACGGTCGGGTGATGACCTCGAGCAGGTGCCCGTCCGGATCGGCGAAGTACACGCCGCGGCCGCCGTCGTGGTGGTTGATCTCTCCGAGCCGGAGACACGAGGGATCGGCCCAGTAGTCGAGTTCCTGCTCGACGACGCGGCCGAAGATCTCGTCGAAGTCGCGTTCGTCGATCAGGAATGCGTAGTGCTGTGAGGCGATGTCACCGTCGGTCTCGTGGAAGTCGAGTGACACGCCGTTGTCGACCTCGACCACGAGGAACGGGCCGAAGCGAGTCGGCGCCGGACGACCGAGGACGTCGGCAAGGAACGACGCCGATCGACGCTGGTCACGACACCACACGATCGTGTGGTTCAGCTGAACGGCCACGCGCCGATGGTACGTCGCTCGCGGTGGCTATGGTCCCGCGGTGCTCATCGTCACCGGCAGCATCGAAGCCCGACCCGACACCATCGATCGGGTCCTCGACCTCAGCTTGGCGCACGTGCGGCGCTCGCGGGGAGAACCGGGGTGTCTCCTCCACTCGGTTCACCGCGACGTCGAGCATCCGTTGCGGGTGGTGTTTCTCGAGCACTGGGCCGACACCGACGCGCTGCGCGCCCACTTCCGAGTGCCGGAGTCGGGCGGCTTCGTGAGAGAGGCCTCGGCATTGGCGGCCGGGCCGGTGGAGATGACGATCTACGAAGCAGCGGTCACGTCGATCTGACGCGCTCGATCAGTCGCGCACCACGTGGAACTCGATGCGGTAGACGAGCGTGTCATCGGCGATCGGGCCGGCGTGCGCGGCCCGACGCCGAAGTGACTCTCGGTCGTTCTCGCCCGACTTGCGCACATCGGTGGCGGTGACGCTCGAGAAGGGCACCAGCTCGATGTCGTCGACTTCGAAGTGCCTCGATCCGATCGCGTAGCGGCCGCCGACCTTGACCTGCGGCCGGGTCCAGAGCCGGAACGAGAGCGTGATCCGACCGGCCTCCACGCCGTCGCGGAGCTCAGGGCTGAACTGCACTGGACCGAGACGAGAAGAGGGGTTCGACATCGAGCAGCGACCGCACGACGGTCGTCCCCGGCTGTGCCGGCCGCGCGTCGCCCGAGTCGCGAACGATCCGGGCGGCGGCGATCCCGAGAGCGGCCGCAC
>CAZLEC010000089.1:0-11047 GCA_964558245.1 uncultured Burkholderiales bacterium
CCGAGCGATCGCGCCCAGGTCCTTCTTCGCGGTGCTCTTTCCGGTCGCGGCGAACTTCGCCACCGCGCCGCGTTGGGTGGCCTTCGACGCCTGGCCGCCCGTGTTGGAGTACACCTCGGTGTCGAGCACCAGCACGTTCACGTTGCGCCCCGACGAAAGCACGTGGTCGAGGCCACCGAAGCCGATGTCGTAGGCCCAACCGTCGCCGCCGATCAGCCACACACCCTGGCGCACGAGGTTGCTCGCGACCATTGCCAGACGCGCCGCGTCCGCGTCGTCGGCGCCGCCCGCGCGCCCGAGCACGTCGCGCAACTGCGACACGAGCGCCCGCTGCTCGACGATCTGCGGCTCGGTCTCCTGGGGGTTGTCGAGGATCGCGCGGGCAAGGTTGTCGCCGACCGCGGGCGCGAGCCGCTCGAGCAGGAACCTCGCGTAGCGGTCTTCGGCATCGACACCGAGCCGCATCCCGAGCCCGAACTCGGCGTTGTCCTCGAAGAGCGAGTTGTTCCATGTCGGCCCGCGGCCCTCGGAGTTGGCGGTCCACGGAGTCGTCGGCAGGTTGGCGCCGTAGATCGACGAGCAGCCGGTGGCGTTGGCGACGATCATGCGGTCGCCGAAGAGCTGGCTGACGAGCTTGATGTACGGCGTCTCGCCGCAGCCCGCACAGGCGCCGGAGAACTCGAACAGCGGTTCGAGCACCTGCGAGCCCTTCACCGAATCGTGGGGCAACAGGTCGCGGTCGAGTTGCGGGATCGTGAGGAAGTGATCCCAGCGCCGGCGCTCGAAGTCGCGATGAGCCGCGACCGGCTCCATGTTGATCGCCTTGTGGCCGATCTCGGTCTTGCTCTTGGCCGGACACACGTCGACGCACACGCCGCAACCGGTGCAGTCATCCGGCGCGACCCCGATGGTGAGGTGGAAGCCGCTGATGTCCTTCGAGCGGAACGGCTTGCTGACGAACTCCGCCGGCGCGCCGGCTACCACGTCGTCGTCGAACACCTTCATGCGGATGGTGGCATGGGGGCAGACGATGGCGCACATGCCGCAGTCGATGCACACGTCGGGATCCCAGATCGGGATCTCCTTCGCGATCGCGCGCTTCTCGTAGGCGGCGGTGCCGGTGGGGAACGTGCCGTCGACGGGGAGCGCGCTCACCGGGAGGAGATCACCGTCGCCGGCGAGCAACATCGTGGTGACCTGCTTCACGAAGCTCGGCGCGTCGTCGGGCGCCGTCACCTCGATCGAGCGGAGGCTGGTCGCGACCGACGGCACGTCGACGCGATGCAGGTTGGCGAGGGCGAGATCGATCGCGGCGAAGTTGCGCTCGACAACGGCGCGGCCGCGCTTGGCGTACGTCGTCTCGATCGCCGCCTTCATCTGGGCGATCGCCACGTCGGGCGGCAGCACGCCCGCGAGCTGGAAGAAGCAGGGCTGCATCACCGTGTTGATGCGGTCTCCCATCCCGGCCTGGCGGGCGACTTCGAACGCGTCGATCACCCAGAGGGTGATGTCGTCGGCGATGAGCCTGCGCTGCACCTCGACGGGGAGCTGGTCCCACACCTGGTCGGCCGCGAAGGGCGAGTTGAGCAGGAAGGTTGCACCGATCCGAGCATGATCGAGGACGCGCACGTGCTCGAGCAGACCGAACTGGTGGCACGCGACCAGGTCGGCGCCGTCGATCAGGTACGTCGAGCGAATCGGCTCCGGGCCGAAGCGGAGATGCGACACGGTGACGGAGCCCGACTTCTTCGAGTCGTAGACGAAGTGCCCCTGGGCGAACAGGTCGGTGTGCTCGCCGATGATCTTCACCGAGCTCTTGTTGGCGCCGACCGTGCCGTCGGATCCGAGACCGAAGAACATGGCCTGGACCTCTCCGGTCGGGCGCGGGTGCGAGAAGTCGGTGTCGATCCGGAGGCTGAGGTGCGTGACGTCGTCGTAGATGCCGACGGTGAAATGACGCTTCGGGTGCTCGGCGGAGAGCTCGTCGAACACCGGCTTCAGCATCGACGGTGTCACCTCTTTCGAGGAGAGGCCGTAGCGACCTCCGGTTACCCGCGGCGAGCGCGCGAACGGCGGCTCGTCGCAGTCCATGGCCTCGGTCAGCGCCGCGAGCACCGACAGGTACAGCGGCTCGCCGACCGCGCCCGGTTCCTTGGTGCGGTCGAGCACCGCGATCGAGCGCACCGACGGCGGCAGGGCCGCGACCAACGCCGCGCTCGGGAAGGGCTGGAAGAGCCGCACGCGCACCATGCCGACCCGCTCGCCCGCCGCAACGAGGTCGTCGACGGTCTCCTCCAACGCCCCGGCGGCCGATCCCATCACGACGACGACCCGGTCGGCGTCGATCGCGCCGTGGTACTCGCACAGGCCGTAGCGACGGCCGGTGTGCTCGGCCAGCTCGTCGAAGACGTCGGCGACGATTCCGGGCACTGCGTCGTGGAAGCGGTTGGACGCCTCGCGCGCCTGGAAGAACACGTCGGGGTTCTGCGCGGTGCCGCGCACTGCCGGCGCATCGGGCGTCATGCCCCGCGACCGGAACGCGACCACGTCATCCTCGCGGATCAGCGCGGCGATCTCGTCATCCGAGATCGTCGCGATCTTGTCGATCTCGTGCGAGGTGCGGAAACCGTCGAAGAAGTGCAGGAACGGCACCCGCGACCGCAGCGTTGCCGCGTGCGCTACCAGCGCGAAGTCTTGCGCTTCCTGCACCGAGCCCGCGGAGAGCATCGCCCAGCCCGTGCTGCGTGCGTGCATCACGTCGCTGTGGTCGCCGAAGATCGACAGCGCGTGTGTGGCGATCGTGCGGGCCGCGACGTGAATGACCGCCGGGGTCAGCTCGCCGGCGATCTTGAACATGTTGGGAATCATGAGGAGCAGACCCTGCGACGCGGTGAACGTCGTCGCGAAGGCGCCCTTCTGCAGCGCACCGTGCAGCGCACCGGCCGCGCCGCCCTCCGACTGCATCTCCACGACATCGGGGACGACGCCCCACAGGTTGCAGTGGCCGGCCGCCGCCCAGTCGTCGCAGTGCTCTCCCATCGGCGTCGCGGGGGTGATCGGGTAGAGCGCGATCACCTCACTCAGCGCGTACGCGACCCGTGCCGCAGCTTCGTTGCCGTCGAGACACTTCCAGAGCTGGTCCACACCCAACCTCCTGGCAGCCAACGGAGCGACCGTCCTGCGAACGGCTGTCAGCGAAGGTGACCCAAGCGTAGGAGCTTCGACGCGCGACCCGACGACGTCGGCGTTCAGCGGTTCAGTGGGTCGGCACTCGCCCGGCCGGTCGTGGTGTGGGCGGCGCGCCAGTGGCTCGGTGAGAGGCCCCGCGCGCGCTTGAACGCCCGGCTGAACGCCTCTTCGGAGTCGTAGCCGACGCGTCGCGCGAGGGTCACGATGTTGACGTCGGTGGTGGTCAGCAGCTCCGCGGCGAGGTGCATGCGCGACTCGGTCAGGTACCGGATGGGAGATCGGCCGAGCAGCGTGCGGAATCGATCATCGAGGAGCGAACGAGACACGGCTGCGCGCGATGCGAGCTCGGCGACGCTCCATTTCTTGTCGGGCGACTCGTGCAGCAACGTGAGGGCCGGCGCGAGCACGGGATCGTGGAGCGCGGCCAACCAGCCGTGATCCGCCGCCGGCGACGAGGCGAGATGCGCGCGGAGCACCTCGATGAGCACCAGCTCGGGCAGGCGGGTCGAGATCGGGTTCGCACTCGCGTTCGACGGCACCGTGTGTTCGAGCGAGTACGCGATGCTGGCTTGCACCAAGTTTCCCGCCCCGTCGGGCAGGCGCACCACGAGCGCCGGAGGCAGTGCACGAATCGCCGGATCGAACAGCGGATCCTCGGAATGCAAGTATCCGCACACGAGCTCGGTACCCGAACCGCCGCCTCCGTGGCGGAGTACGGGAAGGTGCTTCCACGGAAGCGGTTCGAGCAACGACCCCGACCCCGACCTCGTGCCCGCGCTCCGCGGCGCGGGTTGGCCCGTCACCGCCACCAGCGGGCACGGGCACCAGGGCCCGGTCGATGTGCTCTACCTGGCCATCGACCAGCGCCAACGGGACAAGCTCGAATCGCAGCTTCGATCCGTCGCTCCGAACGGCTGTTGGACCATCGAGCGGATCGCGGCGAGCAGCGGTCTTCTCGCCAGTCCCTCGCCCTGAGCGCAAACGTTCGCAGCCTTGATCAAGGGATCAAAGGATCAAGGGATCAGGACGAGACGCCGGCCGGGCGGCGCCCCATCGATCCACGCGGTCTCGACCTCGGAGAGCGGCGCGGGGACGGCGTCGACGAGAAGCGATCCGCTCGTGATCTCGGCTGCGAGCGCCGGCAGCTCCGAGACGATGTCTGCGGTCGACACGGAGCCCTGGCCGCTGCCGAGAACACGGAGGTTGGCGGCGCGAAGGATCTCGGAAGCGAGCACGACATCAGGTCCGGCGACCGAGCCGACCTGCACCCAGGCGAGCTCCTGCGCCCGGTCCGCTCGATGTCGCACGAGGGACCGCATCGCGTGCTCGGCAGGAGCGCCCCAGAGGTAGTCGACGACGACATCGACGTCGGCGCAAGCGGCCCCGAGCTCCGCGTCCACCCGGTCGGGATCGCCGCTCAGCGAGACCGCGGCGTCGGCGCCGAGAGCCTCGAGCGATGCGAGACGTTCGGCGTCTCGGCCCGCCCCGACCACGCGGCCGGCACCGAGATGCGCGGCGATCTGCACCGCCATCTGCCCGGCGTTGCCGGTCGCGCCGAGCACGAGAACGCGCTGCCCCGGACGGAATGCGACGCGCCGCCGCAACGCCACCCACGACGACATCGCCGGATTCATCCCGGCGGCCACCGCGACCGGATCGGCATCGGGCGAGAGCACGATCGAGCGACGACGGTCGGCGACCGCGCGCTCAGCCATCGTGCCCGCGACGTCGTCGCTCGCGACGAAGTACACGAGCTCCCCCTGCGGCGTCCGACCGACAGCATCGATACCGGGCACGAGCGGCAGTCGCCCGCTGCTCGAGTAGTGCGACCCGTTCGCGCCGGATCTCACTCGCGGATGCAGCCCGGCCGCGAGGACCTTCACGACCACCTGGTCGTCGGTGGTCGGAACCGGATCGGGAACGACTTCATAGCGCGGCGGTCGGTCGAACGAGCTCACGACGGCAGCGTGCACGTGTCCTCCGGACAATTAGTTGGCGTCACGTACTATATTAGTTCGTGCGACGAACTATCGCTAGAGTCGCGCAATGGTCAGAGGGCACACATCCAGCACGCGCCAGCCGATCGAATCGGAATTCGCGCTCGTCGACGGCCTCGCACAGCTCTCCTTCGAGGTGCAGGGCCGGCTCGCGGAGATCGCAGCCCGCCACGACCTGTCCCTGACGCAGGTGCGCCTCCTCGGAGTGCTGCGCGATCGCGAGCCCGGCATTCAGCAGCTCGCCGAGCACCTCGGCCTCGAGAAGTCGAGCGTCTCCGGGCTCGTGGACCGCGCCGAGGCACGCGGACTCATCCGCCGGGCGACGAGCCCGGAAGACGGCCGAGCCGTGCGCGTCGTCATCTCGCCCAAGGGCCGCGCACTTGTGGAGAAAGGCGAGCGCGAGGTGCGGACCGCGCTCCTGGAGGTCGTCGCCCCGCTCTCGAACGCGGATCGCTCGCGCCTCACGGAGCTGCTCGCTCGATGCCTCTCCACGTGAGCCGTTGATCGGGTGCTCGGCGTGACCCTGCGGTCACGACACCTTCACTTGATGGTGATCGAGACCGAGATGTTCGCCGTTTGGGGCTTGGCTTCGGAGTCGGTGACGCGTACCACGCACTTGAAGGTCCCGGCCGCGGTCGGCTTGCCGGTGACCGTTCCGGTCGGCGCGCTGATCGACAGCCCCGGCGGGAGCTTGCCCGACGTGATGCTCCAGTGGAACGGAGCCTTGCCGCCCTTCGACAACAAGTGAGTCGAGTACTGAGTGCCGACCGTGCCGCTCGGGAACGTGGAGGGCCACACCAGCCGGCCTGTCGGGAGCACCACGCTGAACGTCGGGTCACCGGCGGGGACCAAGACCTTCGCGATGACCGCGCTGGCCCCCGAGGTGATCGAGAGCACACACGGCGCCACGTTCCCGACGGCCGTGCACGACAACAGGAACGCAGTTCCGGGCTCCGGCGCAGTCGGGTTGGTCTCACTGAGGAACGGAACGTCGGAGCTGTAACAGACCTTGCCCTTGCCGGTCGCGACGGCGAGCAGCTTCACGGTGGCGGTCAGGCTGCCGGAGAAGCCCGTGTCGGTCAGCGTGGTGGCGCTCGAGCCGCCGACCACCGACCCCGGACAATGCAAGGTGGAGCTCGGGGCGGTGGTGAGCAGGATCGTTCCGACCGTACCGGTGACGACGCCCTTCACGTCGACGAGTGCCGGCGGGTTCGACGACGTTGACGGACTCGATGCCGCGCCGTCGCAGGTTTGCGTGGTGAAACACGTCTCGACGACTCCCGGCGTGATCGGGCTCGAAGCGTTCGAGGGCCCGCTGGTACCGACGAAGTTCGTGGCGCGCACGACGCACCGATACGTGTGGTTGTTCGACAGTCCCTGCACGCTGAGCGGGCTCTGCGGCCCCGTCGCGGAACGGGCCGTTCCCCCATCCGTCGACGAGCACGACGCGGTGTAGCTCGTGATCGCGTTCCCGCCGTCCCAAGCGGGGGGCTCGAACGCGACCAATGCCGACGCGTTGCCCGCCGAGGCGGAGTCGAGAACCGGCGGTCGCGGCGTGATCGACAACACGTTCACCGCGATCGCCGTCGAAACGGTCGACGGCATCGCGTCGAAGTCGGTTGCGCTGCACGTGACGGTCGTCAGACCGATACCGAACGTCGAACCGGACGTGTGATCACACGTCACCGCGAGCGGGCCGGCGTTGTCGCTCGCGCTCGGAGTCGCGAACGAGACGCTCGTGCCGAACGGGCTCGTCGCGTTGACGGTCGGGGGACTCACCCCGGGCGAGATCGACAGACTCGTGTCAGTCGGGTCGCAAAATCCCTGGTTGCCGAAGTCGACGGTGCCGCCGAAGTAGTCGCCCGACCAGACCGTCACGCTCGTGAGCGCGTTCGCCGCCGGACAATACGTGGGACCGGCCGGGCTGCCTCCCCCGCCTCCGATCATCGCGGCGTCGTAGGCGCCCGACGGGCCGTTGCACACGATGCCGATGGAGTCCTGAATGTCTCCCGAGGTGCCGTAGAGACCGACCGCCAGGTCGCCGGGGTTGCACGTCGAATCGGCCGTCGCACCGTAACCGGGGCCGGCCACCCCGGCCGGAACGGTGTTGCCCGACGAATCGACGCACAACAACTGGATGCCGGATGTGTAGCCGCGGCCCTCGACCCAGATCTGGGCGCCGACCGCGAAGTCGCCCGCCGAGCAGGCCGAACCCGAGGTGGTCCCCACCACGGAGTAGGCGCTGGTGTTGCCGAGCATGCCGGTGGGTGTCGACGCGTCAGCCGCCCCTTGTCCGACAACTGCCACGCTCGCGAACACGAGCAACGGCACGAGCACGCGCGCACTCAATCGCGCTCGCCGTCCTCGGCGCGACCGAATGGACGCCACCGTCTGTCGGCCAAACCTCAATGCAAAGCCCCCCGTATCCGCCGTCACCACATTATCCGGTGGCGGGAAGCGTCTCCATTCCCGAACACACCAACATCGCTCGCGTTGGAGCATCATTAATATCCGCGTCGTTCGAGCGCATCGGGCAATTGCCCTATCGGAGTCGGATGAAAGATCACGCCGCAGCGCCGAACGGTTCCCCGGCAACGCGGAGGGCCGCGGGCGTCCTGGCACTCGAGCTCCAATTGACCACGCCGATGTTCGGGCGATCGGTCGAGCAAGCCGAGCTGCTGGAAACGCTGTGCGACCCGTCCAAGCGCCTGGTGACGCTGACGGGACGCGGCGGTGTGGGCAAGACCCGCCTCGCGATCGAGGTGATGCACGTCCTCGGTGGCCGGCCCGGGCGGCGCATCGTCGCGGTCGCGCTGGCCGGCGTCGCGGATGCCGAGCTGGTGCTCGGCGAGATCGCCGCCGCGATCGGCCTGGCCCACGTTCCCAACGTCGGCGTCGCCGACGCGCTCGCGGCCCGTCTCGGGGATGACGAGGTTCTCATGGTGCTCGACAATTTCGAGCACGTACTGCCCGCCGCGCCCGCATTGGGCGACTTGCTCGATCGATGCCCGAACACACAAATGTTGGTGACGAGCCAGGCGCCGCTGCGGCTGCGGCTCGAACAGGTCCGCCGACTCGAACCGCTTCCAGTTCCCGATCCGGGCGAGTCGGATGCCGAGGTGCTGGTCCGGAGTCCGTCAGTCGCGGCCTACTGCGAGCGGGCGGCGGCCGTCGACTCGCGCTTCGAGCTGCACGACGGCAACGCGGGCGCCGTCGGCGAGTTGTGCCGCCAACTCGAAGGGCTCCCGCTCGCGATCGAGCTCGCCGCGGCCCGCGCGGCGACGTTGCCGGCCGCGGAACTTCTCCGCCGTCTCGATACCGCCGGCCTCGACGTGCTCCGGCGCCGGCTCGACGACGCGCCCGAACGCCATCACGAGCTCCGCCGCACGATTGCGTGGACGTACCAACTGATCGCGCCGGACGAACAGCGGATGCTGCGCCGCCTGTCGGTGATCTCCGGAACGTTCGACCTCGACACGGTCGAGGCGTTGAGCAGCCCGATGGCGTCGGCCGACGCGATCGACCGGCTGGCCGCGCTGGTCGACCTGCACCTGGTCGATCCGATACCCGGCTCCGACCCGGCGCGCTTCCACCTACCGTCGTCGATCCGCGTGTTCGGCCGCGACGAGCTGGAACGCAGCGGCGAACACGTGTCGGTCCGCACCACACACCTCGCGCTGCGGGCACGGCAGGCGCGAGACGCGGCAATCGGCGTGGAGTCCGACGCCGAGGCACTCTGGCTCAACCTCCTGCGCGCCGACCACGACGACCTCGTCGCCGCGCTCGAGACCGCACTCGGCCTCGAACGCGCCGACGAAGCGATCGATCTCGTCGCCGGCCTCGTCCCCCTCTGGAGCACACGCGGCTACTACGCCGCGCAGGAGCGGCTGGTCGAACGCACGCTCGAGCTCGGCGACGCGGCTGGCGCCGCGTCGATCGCGTTCGCCAATGTCCTCCTGTGGTCGGGGCGGCTCGGCTTGCAGCAAGGGGGAACTGTCGATCGCGACGTCTTGGTCTCCCGTATGCAACGCGGCGAGCAACTCGCCCGCGAGCTGAACCACACGGCCACGATCCTCCGCGCGCTCGCCTACCGGATGCTCGCCGTGCCGTACACCGGGAACGTCGCGGACGCGAACGAAGCGTCCGAAGAGGGACTCGAGCTCGCGGACCGCGCCGGTGAGCAGCGGTGGCTCGGCCGGCTCGAGGCCTGGTCGGGCATGCTCGCGACGCTGATGGGAAACGACGAACGCGCGGTCGCGCTCGGCCGGTCGGCAGTCGCCCGGGCCCGGCGCCACGGCGATCAGCGCACACTCGTGATCGCCACCATGATGCTCATGCCGCTGCGGCGCAAGCACCCGGAGATCGCACCCGATGTGCCGCCGACGGAGGAGGCATTACGCTGCGCACGCGCGACCGGTCTCACGCTCTACGAGGGGCTGCTGCTCGCGATGATGGTCGGCGATGCAGTGGCCGACCACGACGCTCGGGGCGCGCTGGTGTGGGCAGCCGAGGCGCTCGAGATCGCACGAGCGCTGCCGGGATCGCCCGTCGTCGGATACAACCTCATGACGATGCTGTCAGTTGCGGCGACGTGCGGCGACTGCGACGTCGCCGCGTACTTTCACGGCGCGGTTCGCAACGACATCGCCGTGCTCTCGCTCAACATGTCGGCGACGCAACTCGAGTCGCACGACGCGATCCTGGCGCAGACGCGCGCCACGCTCGGGCCCGAGCGGTTCGATGCTCAGGTGCGCACAGGTGAGAAGCTCGCGCCCGCGACCGCCCTCGACGAGGCCCGGGCCTATGTACAGCGCGCGATCGAACGATTCGACGCCGACGAGCTTCCACCGACCGCTGCCACCGAATCGAGCTCCGGCGTCGGGCTGACCGGCCGGCAACACGAGGTGCTGTGTCTCGTCGTTGCGGGCTACGGCAACCGCGAGATCGCGGCAACGCTCGGGATCTCGACCAAGACGGCGATGCACCACACGACCGCGATCTACCGGACGCTCGGCGTGCGCGGCCGCTCCGAAGCGATCGCGTTCGCGCTCCGCACCGGCCTCGTCGAATGACTCGGGCGGCCCACACGTCGCCCACCGTCCCCGGAAGATTTCCGCACCCCGGTGCGTTGATTCTCTTCGGCGTTCCTGCTGCCGAGTGTGGGCGCGAGCCCCCGCCTCCCAGCCCCCCGGCGGCAGGGACTGCCCCTCGACGCAACTTCGTCCGCGCGGCGGTGCGCGGTCGACGCCGGCGGCGCGCGTCTGTCATCGTTTGGTCGGCCGGTTCCGGCGCGGAGCCCGACTGACGAGGAGCGAACCCGTCATGACGATGACCATGACCGTCCGGCCGATCCGCGACGACCTCACCTTCGGTGCCCGTATCGGTGGTGTCACCCTCGACGGACTGCGCGACGCCGGCCTGCGCGCGCACGTCAACGAGACGTTCGAAGAGCACGGGCTGCTGATCTTCGAGAACGTCGAGCCGACGCCCCGGATGCAGGTGGCGCTCAGCGAGGTGTTCGGTCCACTCAAGGATCACCCGAGCAAGGCCGTGCCCCGCGCCGGGAGCGACGACGACATGCTCGGTGTCATCGAGATGCGTCACGAGCCCAACCAGCCGGGCGCGGTGCGGCTCGACGGTCGGCTGTTGGCATCGTGGCTGCCGTGGCACTTCGACCACTGCTACAACGACCAGCTCAACCGCGCCGGTGTGCTGCGGTCGATCGAGGTCGCAGCCGCGGGCGGCCTGACCGGCTTCGTCGACGGGATCGCGCTGTACGACGCGATCTCGCCCGCCGTGCGCGACCAGATCGAGGACAAGACCGTGATCTACGCGATGGACGTGATCATGGGCAACCTCCG
>CAZLEC010000090.1:0-11035 GCA_964558245.1 uncultured Burkholderiales bacterium
CTTGTCGATGATCGCTTGCGTCAGATCGAAGGTCAGGAGCACCCGATGGTGCTCTCCGGCAATGCACGTCTGCGCGTCGCCCGACGGGTCGTAGAGCGTCCCGACCACAGCGAACACGTGGTCGTCTTCGGTGAGTGACGTGCATGCCGCCAGCGCCGTCGCGGTCCCGATCGGACAGAACAACTTGTAGACCGGGACGATCTTGCGGCCCGCGACACCGCCGTGCTGGTTCACGTAGTTGATGAACGTCTGGTAGATGGCGGGCTGACCGAATCGCAGTGAGTTCGTGTACGCCTGGACACACGCGTAGTCGAGCAACGAGACGCCCACTTTGACGGAGCTCGCCGTCACTCCTACGCCGAGCGGGGTCGACGTCGACGGTCGCCCAACCGTGGTCGAGGGCGCGGACACGGTCTTGCTGGTGCCGGAACCGCATGCCGCGAAGCTCAGCGCGAGGACCAACACCCCGACGATGCTCACGGTCCCCGGTCGAGCGCGCGCGAAGCGCGACTTCTTCATGCGCGGCTCCCTCGTCGCACCGACGAACAGACCCTAGACCCACAAGCAACGCATCCGGGGGGCGATCTGACCCACCCCGTTCGAGGGTTCCCTCGCCGAACCCCCCGCACTACGGTGCGCCGGTTCCGGCTAAGGGGTGCCATATGGTTCGAACGTCACGAGTTGTCCTGACCGCGGCACTGATGACCATGTCGATGCTTGCGGCGGGCGTGTCGCCGGCCGGAGCCGCGACCGCAACGGTCGTGCAGGTCTCGGCGCTCACTACGCACGCCGGGTGCGCGCGCATGTCGGACGGAACCGTCACGTGCTCGGGATTGAACGAGAGCGGTCAGCTCGGCAACGGCACGACGACCGGCAGCCTGACCCCGGTGACCGTGAAGAACCTCGCCGGCGCCGGCCCGCTCACCGGCGTGTCCCAGGTCGTGACCGGCAACTTCTTTGCGTGCGCGCTCCTGACGGTCGGCGGTGTCGACTGCTGGGGTGACAACTCTTACGGTCAGCTCGGCAACGGCACGACGACCGGCAGCCTGATCCCGGTCGCGGTGGAGAACAGCGCGGGCACCGGTCCGCTCACCGGCGTCGTCCAGGTCGCGCTCGGGAAATACCACGCGTGTGCTCGTTTGGTGGACACGACCGTCGACTGTTGGGGTCACAACGGCTACTACGAGCTCGGCGACAACACGAACCTGGACCACCTGCTGCCAAAGCCGGTGCTGAACGGCGCCGGCACCGCCCCGCTTCGCAATCAGGTCTGGATATCGGTGAGCCAGTACGACTCGTGCTCGGTGCAGTCCGACGGGTCTGCACGGTGTTGGGGGCTCAACCAGTTCGGCACGCTCGGCGACGGCACCCAAACTCCGCGTGCGCGTCCGGGCGGAGTGAAGGCCGCGTCGGGCATCGGGTTCCTCACCAACGTCAAGACCATTTCGGCTTCGCCCACTCACACGTGCGCGCTGCTGAAGACGGGTGTCGTCGACTGCTGGGGCAGCAACTCGTTCGGACAGCTCGGCGACGGCACCGTGACGACCCGGCTCCGGCCCGTTGTCGTCAAGAGCTCGCGCGGCCCGGGCCCGCTCCTTCACGTCGCACAGCTGACGACGGGCGGGGGCTCGTCGGCCGGTGACCACAGCTGTGCGCTCCTGAGCAACCGCACCGCGGTGTGCTGGGGTGGCAACTTCTACGGACAGCTCGGCGACGGGACCACGACCGACCGGCACCGGCCGGTCGGCGTCACGAACCGGATCGCCAAGGGGCTGCTCTCGCACGTGCTCGGCATCTCCGCCGGCCCGATCGCGACCTGCGCGCGAACCACGGCCGGCACGTTCTGTTGGGGCTTCAACTCCGGCGGCCAGTTCGGCGACGGCAACGCTTTCAACACCACGCGTCCGGTGCCGGCGCGGCCGTAGCTCGAGCACGGCACGGTTCTGGCGTGGGTTCAGCTTCGGGCTGATACATGAAGCGCCCAGCCGTAAGCGAGCGTGGGCATGATCTCGAGCAGGGCCGCGAACTCTCGCAGGGTCAGGACTTCGAGCACGACGGGCGTCTCGGCGACGACCGTCGCGGTGTGGGGCGTACGCCGGATGATCTCGCGTGCGCCGATCGCGCTGCCGGCGGTGAGCTCCTCGCAGCCGTCGGAGTGGGTTGCGGTGGCGATTCCGTCGAGAATGACGATGAACTGCCGGGCCAGAGTGCCCTCGCCGGCGAGAACCGCGCCCGCGGGCCGTCGCACCTGCGTGCCGATGCGGTCGACCCGGTGTCGCTCCTGGCGATCACACGTTGCGAAGAGGGGAGTGTCACTGAGTCGATGAAGGACGGATGTGGCGCACATTGGCGGGCTCCTCACGGTGGATGCTTCGTGGGTTCCACAGTGCGAAATGCCGCGTGAGCCATCCGTGAGCATCGCTTGAGTGAGGTTCGGCGCCGTTGCCTTAGGCTCCAGTCGTCGTCACGCCGGGCAGGGCAAATGATCCGATTCCGCATCCTGGGGGCGTTCGAGGTCGTCGACGAATCCGGGCGGCGGGAGATCGCGGCGGCGAAGCCCCGAGCCCTGCTGGCGATGTTGTTGTTGCGGCCGGGCGTGGTGGTCGGCACCGACCGCCTGATCGACGACCTGTGGGAGGGCCGTCCGCCGGCGTCGGCCGTCAACACGTTGCAGACGTACGTGAGTCAGCTGCGGAAGGTCTTGCCGGCCGACCGGCTCGTGACCCGTGCGCCGGGGTACTTGTTGCACGTCGAGGCCGGCGAGCTCGACGCGGCCGAGTTCGAGGGCGCGCAACGGCTCGCGGAAAGGCCGGAGTTGCCCCGGCGCGATCGCGTTGCCGAGTACCGCCGGGCGCTCGACTGGTGGCGAGGACCCGCGCTCGACGGGTTCGCGGACGCGGCATGGGCCCGGCCCGAGATCGCTCGCCTCGAGGGCTTGCGCGTGGCCGCGCTCGAGTCGTGTATCGACCTGGAGTTGGGTCTCGGTCTGCACGATGCCGCGATCCCGGAGCTCGAGCTGCTCGTCGCTCAGCATCCGCTGCGCGAGCGACTTTGGGCGTTGCTGATCCGCGCGCTGTACCGAACGGGTCGGCAGGCGGAGGCTCTGCGTGCGTACGACAAGCTCCGAAGCACGCTCGTGGAAGGGCTCGGCATCGAGCCCAGTCCTCCGCTCGCGGAGTTGCAACGCGCCATGCTGGCGCGCGAAGAGTTGTTCGACGAGATCGAGCGTGAAGTCGGGGCGCGTCCCGTTGTGCCCCGTCCGCTCGGCGTCGTCACGTTCCTGCTCACCGACATCGTGGGCTCGACGTCGATCTGGGAGAACGCCCCCGACGAGATGCCCGGCTCGCTCGAGCGCCACAATCGCATCCTTCAGGAAGCCGTGGAGACCAACGGCGGTGTGTTCCTGAAGGCAAAAGGCGAAGGCGACTCGACCTTCAGCGTGTTCGCGAAGGCCACCGATGCGGTGGCGGCGGCGCGCGACGCGCAGACCGCGTTGTTGCACGAGCCGTGGCCCGCATCTACACCGGTCCGGGTTCGGATGGCCGTCCATACCGGCGAGTCCGTCGAACGAGACGGCGACTACTTCGGCCGAACCGTGAACCGGGCAGCCCGCATGCGGGCGATTGCCGACGCGAGTCAGGTGCTGATCTCGCAAGCCACCGCGGAAGTGGTGGCCGATTGGCTGCCGGCCGGCTGCGAGCTCCGGGAGATGGGTGTGCAACATCTTCGCGATCTCGTCCGCCCGGAGGTCGTGTACTCGCTCGCGGCCGAGGACTGGCCGCGGGATGTCGTCGCGGTCGCCGGTGCGGCGCAATCCGTCCGGTCGGGCGGCGCGCTCCCGATGCCGTTGCGGCTCGCCACCGCGGTTCGGGTCGGCTTCGCCGGGCGGTCCGGCGAGCGTGAGCGGTTGACGCGGCAGTTCCAGATGGTGTCCGCAGGCGCGCGGGGCGTCGCGCTGGTGGCCGGCGAGCCCGGGATCGGCAAGACCCGCTTGGCGACCGCGGCGGCAGTCGCGGCCCACGCCGAAGGCGCCGCGGTCTTGCTCGGGCGCTGCGACGAGGACATCTCGGTTCCTTACCAACCCTGGATCGAGGCGCTCGGCCACCTCGTGACTCATACCCCCGAATCGGTGCTGACCGCGCTCGGGCCGCGGAAGTTGGCCGATCTGGCCGGACTCGTGAGCGAGGTCCTGGATCGACACCCGGTGTTGCCCAGCCGGGTGCAAACCGATGCGGAGACCGACCGTTACCTGCTCTTCGCGGCCGTGGTGGCGCTCCTCGAAGCAGCCGGAACCGTCGCGCCGGTGGTGTTGATCCTCGACGATCTGCACTGGGCGGACAAACCCAGCCTGCTCCTCCTCCGTCACGTGCTGCAGTCGTCGGCGCGGTTGCGGCTCCAGGTGATCGCGACCTTCCGAGATCGAGAGGTCACGACGTCGACGCACCTCGCCGAGCTCCTCGCGGTGCTGCATCGAGAGGAGCTCGCGGACCGGATGCCGCTCGACGGGCTGCAGGAGCTCGACATCGTCGAGATGATCGAAGCGGCGGCCGGGCAACGGCTCGACCGCGACGGGGTGGAGCTGGCGCGCGCACTCCGCCGCGACACCGACGGCAACCCGTTCTATCTCGGGGAGATGCTCCGGCACCTCGCCGAGTCGGGGCAGCTGGTGCGGGGAGACGATCACCGTTGGATCGCCGCGGTCGACGTCGGCTCGCTCGGCCTCCCGCAGAGCGTGCGCGCGGTCGTCGGGCAACGGGTCGCGCGGCTCGGCGCCGACGCGCACCAAGTGCTCGGGTGGGCGGCGGTCATCGGACGCGAGTTCGACTTCGAGCTGCTCGGCGCGGTCTCGAGCCGCTCCGACGAGGACCTCGTGGAGGTGCTCGAGCTCGCACAGCGCGGCTCGGTCGTCAACGAAGTCAGCGGGAGCGCCGGCCGCTTCGCTTTCGCGCACGCGCTCATCCAGCAGACCCTCTATGACGAGTTGGGTTCCGCGCGGCTCCGGCTCGCACACCGGCAGGTGGCGGCCACGCTCGACGCGCTCCGCGACGACGGCGCCGACGTGCGGATCGCCGAGTTGGCGAGGCACTGGATGGCCGGCGGACGTGCGGCCGACGCGGAGAAGATCGTCTCGTACGCACGAGCCGCGGGCGACGCGGCCGTCGCCGCGTTGGCCCCCGACGAAGCCGCCCGTTGGTATGCCGACGCGTTGGCCGTGCACGGTCGCCGGCCCGCGGCCGATCTCCGGACCCGAGTCGAGCTCCTCATCGCGCTGGGTACGACCCAAGCGAAGGACGGCGAGCTGCGGCTGATCGAGGCCGCGCGTATCGCCCGGGAAGCAGGCGACGACGAAGGGCTCGTCGGCGCCATGCTGGCCGAGACACGCGGATGGCGCAGTCGCGTGCGCGAGGTCGACACCGAATACCTCGCGATGGTGGAAGCCGCGCTGGAGGCGGCCGGGCCCGGCGACAGCGTGCGGCGCGTCCGGTTGCTCAAGGTCTACGCAACGGAGCTGGCCTACACCGGCGACTCGGGTCGCTGCTGGCAGCTGCACGACGAAGCGGTCCGGATCGCGCGCCGAATCGGAGAACCCGACACGCTGTTGCACGCGCTCATCCGGCGGCTCGCAGGTTTCTGGGCCGCCGACTCCCTGGAGTACCGCTTGGCGGCGTCGCGCGAAGCGGTGGCGCTGGCCGACCGGATCGGTGATCCGGCGGCCGGCTTCTGGGCCTATACCGACCTGACGTTGGCGGCCGGGGAGGCCGGAGAGGTCGAGGAGGTCGCGCGGGCCGAAGTCCGCCGCGACGCGTACGCGGATGAGCTGGGAGTGCAGCCGGGGCTCGACTACGTGATCGGCGCGTTGGCCGGCACGCGTGCGCTCGTGGCCGGCCATCTCGAGGAGGCCGAGCGGATCGCCCGCGAGAGCTTCGACAAAGCGGTGAACGCGGGCTCCCGGCACTCGGAGGCACTGCTCGCGGTCCAGTTGGGCGCGATCCGTCTCCAACAAGGAGACGACAGTGACCTCCTGGAGCTGCACGAAGACGTGATCAAGAAGGCCCCGCATCTCGACAGCAACCGCGCGCTCCTGGTGCGCGCGCACATCAACGCGGGAAACCTGGCGAGGGCGTCGGAGTTGATGGACGCCGAGTACGCCAACGGCATCCCGGCCCCATGGGACGTCTATTGGCTGCTCGCCCAGTGTTACTGGTCCGATGTCGCGGTCCGGCTCGGCCACCGCCCGGCGGCGCAGATCCTCTACGACCGCTTGTTGCCCTGGGCGCGCCATGTCGCAGTTGTGGCTCCCACGACCGACAGTGCCGTCGCTCTGTACTTGGGAATGCTCGCGTCGCTCCTCGACGCGCCGGAGGCGGCCGACAAGCATTTCGCCGCGGCCTTGGCCCTGCACCAGGCCATGGCGGCGACGTTCCCGTCGGTGCGGACCCAACTCGAGTGGGCGAAGCTGCTGCGGCGCGACGGGCCGATCTCCGATCCGGCGCGCGCACGCGATCTCCTCGTCGCCGCCCGAACCGGGGCGGTGCAGCACGGCTATGCGCAGATCGCGCGGCAGGCTGCCGACTTGCTCGACGGAACACCCCGTTAGGCGCGGAGAGCTGCCCGGCCGCGCCGCCGGCGGGCTGATCCGCCGCCCGCGCACATCGCGCTCCATGTTCGGGCGGCGCGGGCCGACAGTGATGAGTGTGATCGGCATCACGAGCTCGCGCGCGCATCGGTCTCGGATCTTCAGCCGTGCGACCGCGATGGCCGTGGCCGTGATCCTGGCGACGCTCGCCGGGAGCGCGGTCGCCGGGGCGGGCCCACCGAAGACCGATGCCGACAACGCGACACCCGGCAACTACGGCTGGTTCGAAGCCGGTCTGTCGTGGCGCGGGGAGTTCGCCGACCCCGACATCGTGCGCGTCGGCCGCACCTATTTCGCGTACTCGTCGGGGGCCGGCGGCCGCTACCTCGGAGTGCTCACCTCAACTGACCTCGCGCACTGGACGATCCACAAGCGTTGGTCGACCTCGGAGCCGCCGTGGCTCGGCGGTCCCGACCCGCGCCGCGACCCGAGCATTCCGGCGGAGATCCGCGCGTCGGCGCAGAGCGCGGGCGACATGTGGAACTTGAACGACGCGTTGGTGCGACCGGCCGCGTGGGGCCTGCGCGTCGACCTCAGCGCGTGGGAGCAGCGCTCCTACTGGGCCGTCGGCGTCATCCCGATCGGCAAGCGCTGGTACGCGTACGCGGGCGTGAAGATCTCGTCGCGCTTCGCCGACGGCAGCGTCGACCCGCAGGGGTTCGGTCGCTACTGCCTCACGGTGGCGTCGTCGGCGCACGCGCTCGGGCCGTATCGCGACATCACCGGCAACCGCCCGCTCTACTGCGATCCCGACCCCGGCGGCAGCATCGATCCGGCGCCGTACGTCGACCCGGCGACCGGTCGGGTGTGGCTCACCTGGAAGGCGAGCGGCCGGCGCGGTGGGCCCGGCGTCGCGGGGTACCCGTCGTCGTTGAAAGCCGTCCGGCTCGACTCGACCGGTCACATGACCGGACCGATTCACACGCTGCTGACGACGAACGAGGGAACATGGGAGGGCGACACCATCGAGAATCCCTCGATGGTCCATTGGCACGGGCACTGGTATCTCCTCTACTCCGCGAACTCGTTCCTCGCCGACCGCGCGGGTCATAGCCCCTACGCGACCGGGTACGCGCTCTGTTCCGGGCCGGCCGGGCCGTGCCGACGCCTCGGCCCGAGGCCGCTGATGGCGAGCACCGCGCGCGAATCCGGCCCGGGCGGGGCGAGCGCGATCGTCAGTCTGAGCGGCCACCTCCGTCTCGCGTACGCGTCGTACTCGCCCGGCGAGTACCGCGCGAACGCCGGCATCCACCAGCCGCGGCGCATGCACGTCGCCACCGTCGTGTGGCACTCGAACGACACCCTCTCGGTCACCGGCCGACCGTGACGTTCTGACGCGGGGTGGAGGTGTATCGGACGGGGTGGTGCTGCTGCCGTACCGGCGAATGACGACGTCGATGTCGTGCGGCCAGATGTCTCGCTGCAACCGGTGATCGTGCGCAATCCACATCCCGTGATTTACAATCTGTGTCATCGGGGATGAAGGTGTATTTCGCGGGGATGCCGACGCACGCGTCGACGCGCCGGTGCGCGGCGTAACTGGTCGTCTTCGAAGGTGGCCGCTCACTGTAAGCCGGTCGGTATTTGGCCGCCGATCGGGTCCGTTTCTCGGGTATCTGGCGTTGCAGGCTCTCGTCGTCGTCGGCCTCGTCACGCCGAGATTCCCGACGAGCGGTGAATATTTTCGCCTGAGCTTTGCCGGCCGCCAACCTCGGTTGTGGACCGTGCCGCTGTTCTACAAGTTGTTGCCGGCCGACGCCTTGCGAGTTGGGGGTCAGGTCGTGCTCGCCGCCGCGTCCTGGTGGGTGCTGGCTTCGGTGGCGTCGTCGCTGGTGCGCGATCGCCGCGTGCGGTTGGGGCTCCAGATCGTGATCCTCGCGTTGGGTCTCCTCGGTCCGATCGCGCAGTGGAACTCGGCGATCGGCGACGAGTCGGTCACGATCTCGCTCACCGCCCTGCTCGTCGCGGCGTGGTTGTCGTACACCCAACGGCCGCGGGTTGCGGCGGCGGTGGGCATCGTCGCGGTGTCGATCCTGTGGACGTTCACCCGGCAGGATCACGTCATCCTCACCGGGCTCCTCGCGCTCGTCGTTCTCACGGGTGCCGCATTCGCGCGTGTCAGGAAGACTCAACGCAGCGCGCTCACCGGGCTCGTGGGCATCGTTCTCGTGCTCGTCAGCGCGCTCGGGTTCGTGACCGCGTCGCACGACAAGAGTCTCGAATATGTGAATTTGACCGCAATCATCGCGTCGCGCGTGCTCACGAACGAGGGTTACACATTGTGGTTCAATGCCCACGGCATGCCCGACACGCCTGCGATCCAGAGCTACGCGGGATCGCTCACACCCGAATCGCTGGGTGCGAACGGGCAGTTTGCCGAGTGGGTCGACGCACACGGCGAGCACACTTACGCGCAGTTTCTCGTCACCCATCCGAGTTACACACTGACGCACGCGCTGCCGTACATCACCGGTGAGGAGCCCACGCAAACCCACCCCGCACCGGAGCCGTTCCAGAACCCCGACCTCGTGACGTCATTCGTGTCGCCGAGCGCCAACTGGGCGCGCCATCGCGAAGTCGTGCCTCGTCTCGTCCAAGACGTTTTGTTCACCCCTGGCCAAAGCGCCGATGTGACGACGCTCGGCGCCGTCGCCATCGGCCTCGCCCTCGTCGCCCGGAAACGCAAGCTCCTGGATCGCCGGCTTCTCGTGCCGACCGTCGTGCTGGGCACGGTCCTTCCGCACATCTATGTCGTATGGCTCACCAGCGCGACCGAGCTCGATCGGCACGCCCTGATCGTCGCCTCATCCCTGCGCATCGCGCTGTGGCTGATGGCGGCCTACTCGCTCGACGCGCTGCTCGGCGCGCAGCCGGCCTCGCCCGCTGTCGACTCCGCGCGGCCGGTCGGCCTGGCCGCCGACAACTGATCCGAAACCGCGAACCTACGCGTCGTACGCGGCGGCGGAGCCGGCGTACGCGAGTGCTTGCTTCGTGTCGCCGACCCGCGTGAGCCAGAACTGGATGCCCGGACCGATGAGCGATCCGGTGATGACCGTGCCGGCCCCGATGGAACCGCCGAGGATCCAACCGGCGGCGAGCGCGGCGGCTTCCATGGCCAAACGGATCGGACCGAGCCGGCCCCCGAGCGCGCGGCGGAGCCCGAGCATCACGGCGTCGTAGGACGCGACCCCCACCGACGCCCGGATCATCAGCGCTCCGGCGAGCGCCATCATCCACGTGGCCCCGAGCACCGCCGTCAATCGCAGCGGCAAGCCGTACAGCACCGGGACGTGGGGGAGCAGTGCATCGAGGGTCAGGCCGCCGACGACCGGGAGCATCAGCGTCCCGGGACCGGGCCAGGAACGCAGTGCGGCCGCGACGCCGACGAGACGAAGAGCGCCGGCGCGCTCATCCCCCAGGCCGTTCTCCGCTCCGAGGTGAACGGTGCTCGTTCAGGCTCTCGTGATCGCCGACGGACGCGACGCGGGCCCGGTACCGCGACTGTTGGTCGCTCTGACGGTGCACTGGTACGTCTTGCCGGGGGTGAGCGACTTGGCGACCAGCGGGCTCCTGGTCCCGGTCGCGGTTCTCGTGACGCCGCCGTTCTTCGACTGGCACACCGCGGTGTAACGCGTGATCGCCGCGCCGTTGTCTCGGGGAGCACGGAAGCTGAGCTTGATCGTGCCCCGAGCGGCGCGGGTCGCGGTGACGGCCGTGATCGCGGCGGGGGCCCCGACCGTGATCGGACCCGTGTGTCCCGAGGTCGGACCGACGGCGTGGCCGTCTTCGGCCGCGACCGTGAACGTGTACGTCTGGCCGTTGGTGAGACCGGACAGGACCGTTGTCGTCCCGGGTCCGGGGAGCAGTGTGGCCGGCTGGGCGACGCCGGCGATCGACGGGGTCACAACGGAGCCCGCGATGCAACCGGATGGAGTCGAGGTCGCCGGCGCCCAACTCACCGTCGCGGAGGCGTCGCCCGGAGCGGACGACAAGATGGTGGGTGCCGTCATCGAGCAATGGCTGCCGCCCGCCGTCGGTCCCGTTGGCAAGAAGATGCACGGAGCGAATTTCTCGATGCGATCGCTCTGGGTCGCGTAGAGACACCCGTCGGGCCCGACCGTCGAGAAGTCACCACGCGATCCGCCGCCGGCGACGATCGAAACCGCGTTCTGGTTGTTGGTGTCCACTCGGACGAGGGTGCCGTCGTTGTTGTTGATGAAGACGTTGTTGGAGACGTCGATGCCACCGGACACGACGTGCGCGGCCACGAGGCTGACGCCGTCGGGTCCGTGCGGATCGGCGACCGTCTGAACGACGCCGCCTGATCGGTTGAACGCGATCACCTCGCTGTGATCGGGGTCAGCCGCCCAAATCTTCTGGCCGTCGCTGGAGATGGCA
>CAZLEC010000091.1:0-10969 GCA_964558245.1 uncultured Burkholderiales bacterium
CATGGCGCGCCCTCATCAAGATGAGCCGAAACCCCGAGCAGCTCGTCGACGTCACCTTCATGCCCGTGATGTTCACCCTGCTGTTCGGGTTCATGTTCGCCGGGGCCATCTCCGGCAGCCGGGCGAGCTACCTGCCGATCCTCATTCCCGGCATCGTCGCGATGACCACCATCACCGCGTCCGTCGCCGCCGGGGTCCAACTCCGCGAGGACATGGAGAAAGGCGTGTTCGACCGCTTCCGGTCGCTGCCCATCGCGCGGATCGCCCCGCTCGCCGGACCGATGCTGGCCGACCTCGCCCGCTACGCGCTCGCGACCGGCGTCACCCTCACTGTGGGCGCCCTCATGGGCTACCGCCCCGGCGGCGGCGTTCCCGGCGTGGCCGCCGGAATGGTGCTCGCCGTGATCACCGGCTGGTCCCTCGCCTGGATCTTCATGTGGATCGGCACCATCACCAAGACGGCCGGCGCCGTGCAGGGCATGTCCATGATGATCATGTTCCCGCTGGCGTTCCTCTCGAACGCGTTCGTTCCCGTTGACACCCTTCCGGGATGGCTGCAAACCGTGACGCGGGTCAATCCGGTCTCCCATGTGGTCTCGGCCCTGCGTGACCTGATGAACCACGGCACCGTCACTGCCCAGGTCGCATGGGCCCTGCTCGGTTGCGCCGCGGTCGCCGCGATCTTCGTTCCACTCGCCGTCCGCTCGTACTCCAAGCAGGTCTAGCGACCGGCGGCCTGCTCGCTCACGGATGCAAGCCGGTGACGATCTCGTGCAGCTCCGCCCACGATTTCTCGTCGTCGGCGCCGGTCGAGTGCGGCGCACGAAAGTGGCTCGTGTACTCGGCGATCTCGGCCAGGTCCCATCGGACGCGATACAGGTCGAGCACCGACGGCTGCGGCGTCGTGCCCGTCGCCTGCGCGTACGCGTCGATGACGGATCCGTCGCCCGGGTCGAGGCTCCAGAGATCGCGTTCCGGCGGCGCGAGCAACACCGTGTCCCAGTCGATGAGCTTCCAACCGTCTGCGGCGAGCATCGTGTTGCCGGCGTGCGGCTCGCCGTGGGTCAGGACCATCGGCCCCGAAGCACGTCGCGTGTCGCGCACGAGATCGTCGTAGGTCTCGAGCAGCCGCCGGATGATCGCGGCGTGGCGGGTGAGAAGGGTCCGGGCGCGCGCCGCGTACGGACCACTGTCGACGACCTCGCCGTCGACACCGATCGTGAGCTCGAGCTCGTCACGTTGCGGAATGGCGAAGTCGTCGGTCCGGGCGTGGAGTGCGGCTGTGGTCGGCGCCGCGTGGAGGGCTACGACCATGTCGAGCAACCCTCGGAGGTGCGCCGGCGACGCGAACTCGCCCCAATCGAAGTGCTCGCCGTCAACGTACGGGTACAGCGCGACTGCGTACCGACGATCGATCCGCACCACCGGCGCCCGGGCCGTCGTCGGGATCGGCGCCACGACGAAGTCGTACCCCGCGCGCCGCAGGTCGTGCGCGGTGGCGAGCGCGGCATGGAGCCGGGCGAACGCCGCGTCCTCGCCTTCATCGAGCGCAAGCCGTTTCGCGCGCAGGTCGTCGACGGTCACGAACCGCCGGTCACCCCGCGCGTCGACGACGTCCCAATGGTGACTGCCGAACCCGACCGCGCAGTAGTCGATCGACGCGATCGTGAAGTTCCATCCGCCACGGATGGTCGACACCAAGGCCTCGTCGGGCAGATCGTCGGGACGTGTGAGCACGCGGCGACGGTAGACCGCCGTGCGGGAGACGAGCGGCCGCATTTCGCCTTTCGGCACCTCGAACCGACGGCCGTACGCTGTCCGGCGTGTTGCTCAGCGCCGTCGTCGAGACGTCACGAGCGGTGGCCGCGACGCGGTCGCGCACGACCAAGATCGAGGCCCTGGCCGCGAGACTCCAGGCGTGTGCACCCGACGAGATCGCGACCGTCGTGCACCTCTTGACGGGTGAGCCGCGCCAAGGGCGAATCGGTCTCGGCTGGGCGACCCTCGCCGCGGCACGAAAAGCGGCCGCCCCGGCCGACGAACCCAGCGTGACGGTGGCCGAGCTCGACGGCGTGCTCGACCACATCGAAGCAACGACCGGCCCGGGATCGGCCGCCGCGCGCCGACATGTGCTCGGCGAGCTGTTCGCGCGCGCGACACCCGCCGAGGTCGACTTCGTCGTCCGTCTCCTCACCGGTGAGCTGCGCCAAGGCGCGCTCGCGGGCTTGATGGCCGACGCGATCGCCCGCGCCGCGCAGGTTCCCGCCACCGGGGTCAGGCGGGCCGCGATGCTCAGCGGAGACCTGGCCGATGTCGCCCGCCGTGCGCTCACCGAAGGCCTTGCCGCGCTCACCGAGATCGGCCTGGAGGTGTTGCGCCCGGTGCAGCCGATGCTCGCCGCGACCGCGACCTCCGTTGCCGATGCGTTGGCCGCGACGGGACGCGCCTCGGTGGAATGGAAGCTCGACGGGGCCCGCATCCAGGTACACCGCGTTGGCCGCGAGGTGCGCGCGTTCACGCGCAACCTCAACGACGTCACCGCTCGTGTCCCCGAAGTCGTCGAGGTCGTGCGCGCGTTCCCGGCCCACACGTTCGTGCTCGACGGCGAGGCAATCGGCCTGACCGAAGCGGCGCTCCCCCACCGCTTCCAGGACACGATGAGTCGATTCGGCACCGACGACGCGACGAGCCACACCATGACGCTCGCACCGTTCTTCTTCGACGTGCTGCATCTCGACGGCGACGACCTGCTCGACCGGAGCCTCGCCGAACGGGCGGCGATACTCGCGCCGCTCGTCGGCCGATGGCGCGTCCCGGCGATCGAGACCGACGATCTGCACGAGGCCGAGGCCTTCCTTGCCGACGCACTCGCCACCGGCCACGAAGGCGTGATGGTCAAGGCGCTCGATGCCCGCTACGAGGCCGGTCGACGCGGCGCCGCCTGGCGCAAGGTCAAGCCGGTCCGCACCCTCGATCTCGTGGTGCTCGCCGCCGAATGGGGACATGGGCGGCGGCGCGGCTGGCTCTCGAACCTCCATCTCGGCGCGCGCGATCCGCAGACCGGCGAATTCGTGATGGTCGGCAAGACGTTCAAGGGGCTCACCGACCAGCTCCTCACGTGGCAAACGGAACAGCTGCAAGACATCGCGACAGAACGCGACGACTACACGGTGTACGTGCGCCCGGAGCTCGTCGTCGAGATCGCGCTCGACGGCGTGCAGGTGTCGACACGCTACGCGGGAGGCGTCGCGCTCAGGTTCGCACGCGTACGCGCCTACCGCCCCGACAAGGCGGCCGCCGACGCCGACACCATCGACGCCGTTCGCGCGCTCCTCGCCCCCTGAACCGGCCGGCAACCCGGGACGCACGGCCATTGCGATCCCCTCCCGTGACCCCAGACCCGACCGCGTCGAGTCGCGATCTGTCGCTAGCGTTCGCGTCGAAACGTCGGAGGAGCGTCAGTGCGCCGATCCAAGGTTCGGTACATCACGATGGCGTTGGCGGTCGCGATCGCCCTCGCCGCGTGCTCGAGCAGCTCGAAGTCGGCGACTCCGCCGACCTCGGCCGCGTCGTCGACGACCGTCACGACCGTGCCGGCGCCGACGGTCTCGGTCCGGCGCACGCCGCTCGGCACCGTGCTCGTGAACAATGCAGGCAGGACGCTCTACCGCTACGACAAGGACTCGGCCGGAACGTCGAAATGCACGGACGCGTGCGCAAGCGTGTGGCCGCCCCTCGCCCCGAGCGGCACGGCCACGTACGGGACCGGCTTGCGGCCGGCGATGTTCTCGACGATCACCCGGGCCGACGGTACGAAGCAGCTCGCCGTCAACGGCTCGCCGCTGTACACCTATTCCGGAGACCAGCGCGCAGGCGACACGACGGGTCAGGGCCTGGGCGACTTCTACGTGGTCGGATCGAACGGCAACATGATCGGCCATTCGTCGTAACGACCAACGGCCCGGCCGCGACGTCTGCGATGCGGGCTGCGACATACATCAGCAACGCGAAGAAGCCGGCGCCAACGGGAACGTGGATCCGGGCGCGTGGGCATGTCGGCGTCGGGGATTGCCTCCGTCAGTTGCCGGACATGGCGCCCGATGATCGGACCCAAGGTCCGGGCGGCCGGCGGTTCGGTTCGGACGACCACGACCGGGCACGCCGCCTGGTTCACACAGCCCTTGCTGACCGACCCGGTGAGCAGTCGACGGATGCGGCCGGCCCGTCTGCCGACGACGAGCAGGTCCGCCTCGCTCGACTCCGCAACCAGCGCCACGACCGGCGTTCCGTACGCGACCATTTGATGGATGTGACGATCGGGCAAGTCGACGTGCAGCTCGGACTCGATGAGCACGGTCTGGACATTCCGCGCGGTGGCTTCGGCGTCGTGAATGTCGAAGTAGGTCGTTCCGTCCATCGACAAGACCGCACGCGGGAACGCGTACGCGGTCACGACGATGAGCACCGCGTCGTTGAGCATGGCGACGTCGAATGCCCAACGGAGCGCCCGGCGCGCAGCTGGATCATCAACGACGCCTACGACGATCCGGGGCCCCGCCGCGACGGCGCCGACCTCCGCGGTGAGAACCGCTCGGAGACCGGAATCGGCCCACCGACCGCATCGAGAATCGGTTGCAGCGCCGCCCGTTGCCGCCGGAGGGTGAGCCGAAACTTCGGAAGGTCGGCGCTGGCGATCTCGTAGCTGCGGTCGCGCATCGTGATGTCGAGCACCGCCCGAAGCGCGTCTGCTTGCTCGTCGCTGAGATCGATGTGCATGGACAACCTCCCTGCTCGTCTCCTCGCGCCAAGGCGATGTTCCGGCGGCCACGAGAAGCTCCGCGGCGTGCCCACCTCGGTCCGCGCGCACGATCGCCGTCGCCGCAACCGAGGCGAACAGCACACCCACCACCATTCCGACCAGATCGGGCATGGGCACCCTCCCAGACAGAACCACCTGGGTTACTACTGCTAGTATACAATGTTTGTTATACTACACTTGTTCCGGAGCGAGCGAAGCGGCTCGACAAGAGACGAGCGGCGTTCCGCCCCTACGTAGGCGGGCGGGTCGCCTGAATGTGGTCGACCACGACCGGGACACGCTCGCGCGGCACGGCCATGCGAATCTCACCCTGATCCGTGGTCACTTCCAAGATCTGGAACGCGCCGGCCTTGATGTGCACCCGCTCCCAGCCGCGGACGTCGCGCACCGCGTGAACCGTGAGCGGCGACGGCAGCAGCGACCCGCCCTCGCGTCGCCGCAGCCCGGGGCCCCACCGGACACCGTCGGCGTCGAGCTGCAGACGTCCCTGCTTCCACCTCCGCGGCAGCGGCGCAAACGTCCCGCAGAGGAAACAGCCCACGACGCGGCCGGGTGACGCTTCGCTCGGGGGCGACGCCTGACCGTTCGACATCCACGCATGTTGTCAGGTCCGTCCCCGACCCCGCGCCGCTACCGCGATCTTGTGGTGGTGGCGCACCAGCGGCGCGGCGCCGGGGCGGTCGCCGTCAGGTTCGGATGCGCGACGGTTCGGCGAACGCGAGCAGGGCGGTGCGGTCCTCGGGAAGCGCGAAGCCGGCCTTGATCGTCGCGTCGGCATCGGCGTCGTAACGCCGGAGGTAGTCGGCGCGCGACGGATACAGCTGTGCGAGCCGGGCCGCCGAGAACGGCTTCGTCGAGCCGAGCAGCAAGCAGATCGTCGACTGGACCGGTCCGGGCTCGCCCGAGAGCGTGGCCACGGGCACGTCGACTGGCGGCGTGCGAATGCCGCCCAGCGCGATACCGTCGGCGTTGCGCCGGATCGTCGGCTTCGCGCCGGGCGTCACGTCGATGCGCGGCGCGACGACCGGAGCCTGACCGGCGGTGAGCCACTTCGTGAGCGCGCGCAGCGCCGCCTTGGCGACGATGTGCATCGGCCCGTTGTTGATCGGCACCCCGCAGTTGAGATATTGCGCGCTGGAGCCGAGCAGGTGCGCGTCGGCGTGCGCGGTGCCCACGACCTCCCAGAGCCGGAAGTGATCGTTGTCGGGTTGGCGCGCCGCGTACGAGTTGAGAATGCTGCCGACGTCGGTCTCGGTCTGGATGTCGAGCACCGGCGCGCTCTGGTCGGTGCGGAAGATGGTGGCCGTGGCCCCGATCGCGTCGGCGATGCCGGCAGATTTGCCCGGCCCGACCAGTGGCAGGCCGCCCGCGCCGCGGCTGTGCACGAAGAAGCCGTCGAAGGCCCGCGCGAGCGGTTGCACGCCGTTGTAGTAGGTCACGAGCGCGAACGCCGACTGCGACTCGCCCGCCGCGATCAGCCGCTGCGGCTGCGGCAACCCGCTCAGGCCGGCGCCGGCGCGCAGCGCGCGAGCAACCTGCGTGAAGATGTCGAACGAGTAGCCGTCGCCCGGGTGCACGAGCGAGCCGTAGCGAGCGGGATCGATCGCCTTGAGGCCCTTGCCCGCGACATCGGCGTCGGGGATTCCCGACACCTGCACGAGCACGGGCCCACCTTCGACGCCGATGACCTGGGCGGACACTCCCACCCACGCGTCGCCGGCGCGCACGATCTCCTCGTGAAGGCTCACCCAGTCGGGATTGGCGTCGACACCGCCGCTGACGTTGAGCCATTCGACGACGACGGTGCCGCTGAACGCCTTGGGGTCGGCCGGCGCGCGCACGAGCACGCGGGTGCGGTAGGGCGCCGTCGCGTCGGGTGCGAACTTCCAGCGGCCGTCGTGCGTGCGTGCGCCGATCTGCCGGTAGGAGGTCGCGGTCCCGGCCGCGGCGTACTCGCGCTGCGCGTAGCCCACGGCCTTCAGATCCGGTGGGCTCGCCTCGCCCATGAACACGCCGCTTCCACCAGTCAGCGCGGTCAGCCGCGCGGCCGGGCCCGGCGGACGGGGCGACGCCGTGACCGACGAGGCAGTCGTGCTCGAGGCCGCGGCGGTCGTGCTCGACGACGCCGGCGTGCTGCTGTGGCTGCTCGAGCACGCGGCCAGGCCGACGGAGGCGACGCAGATCACGATCCCCGTCGCGCGCAACGACCGCCGCACCCGCGCGCTACCGCATCGGCGACGGAAACGCTCGTACGATGCCGCCATGTTCATGCTTCGATTCGACATGCGCGCGCCTTCCGAAGGTCCGGCGGATATCCGTGACCTCTACGAGGCCGCGGTGGAGATGTCTACCTGGGGTGAGCAGCACGGGGCGCTCGCCGTCGTCCTGTCGGAGCACCATGCATCGCCCGACGGATACCTCCCGTCGCCGCTGGTGCTCGCGGCCGCGATCGCAGCCCGCACCACGACCGTGCCCATCACGGTCGCGGCCCTGCTCGTTCCGTTGCACGATCCCGTGCGCCTGGCCGAAGACATGGCCGTGCTCGACGTCGTGAGCCGCGGCCGCGTCGGGTACGTCACGGGCCTGGGCTATCGCCCCGAGGAATACGCCATGTTCGGGCGATCCATGGCACAACGGGGCCGAAGGATCGAGGAGTGCCTCACCGTGCTCGCGCGGGCGTGGTCGGGCGAGGAGTTCGAGTACGAGGGCCGCACCGTGCGGGTCACACCGCGACCCAGCACACCCGGCGGCCCGTTCCTGATGTACGGCGGCGGGAGCCCGGCCGCGGCGCGTCGGGCCGCTCGCTTCGGCCTCGGCTTCCTCGCCCAGACGTCGGCGGCCGGCCTCGAGGACGCCTACACCGACGAGTGCGAGCGGCTCGGCCAAGCGCCCGGCATGTGCGTCATCCCCGCCGCGGGATCCGCGACGACCATCTTCGTGGCCGAGGACGTCGACCGCGCCTGGGAGCAGATCGGGCCGTTCATGCTGCACGACGCCCGCATGTACGCGTCGTGGCTGCAAGACGCGGCCGCGGTGAGCAAGTCGACCGCGCTCACCATCGACGCGTTGCGCGCCGAGTCCGGCGCGTATCGCGTGCTGACGCCCGAGGAGGCGGTCGAGTACGCGCGCACATTCGGCGCGCTCACGCTGCACCCGCTCTGCGGCGGCTGCCCGCCCGAACTCGCGTGGGAGACACTCCATCTCGTGGCCGACGAGGTGCTGCCGGCACTGCGCTGAGCGCACGAGCGCGTTCACGCCGAGTCGGCAGCCGGCATCGCGCCGAGCGCGGCGACCACGCCGCCGTCGACGAGCAGGTCGGTACCGGTGATGAACGAAGCCGCCGGGCTCACGAGGAACTCGACGGCCGCCGCGATGTCGTCGGGCGTGCCGATCCGGTGACAGCCCGACATCTCGATCATGGCTCGCATCCCGTCTCCGAACGGGCCCGAGAGCTCGGCCTGGCCCATCGGGGTCGAGATGACACCCGGGCTGATCGACACCACGCGCCCGCCGCGCCGGCCCCACGCGATCGACGCGGCCTGGACCCGCGCCTGGTTCGCACGCTTCGCGATGCCGTAGGCGGTTCCCGAGTTCATCGTCTCGACATCGAGCACCGGCAACGCGTGGAGCTCGTCGGTTGGCGTCACGGCGAGCAGGCGGAGGACATCCGGTGCCAGCGTCGTCATCGTGCCCGCCATGCTCGCGATGCACACGGCGACCGTTCCCGGCTCGACGTACGGCTCGAACGCGTCGACGACGCGCGCGGTGCCGATCACGTCGACGTCGACGATCTGGCGCGGCGTCGCCTGCACCGGCGACACACCCGCGGTGTGCACGACACAACGGACCGCTCCGAGCCCGGCCGCGGTCTCCGCGAGCATTTCCACATCCGCCGCCGACGACACGTCGATGCGAAGCGCGTGAACGTCGTGCCCGTCGGCCCGCAGTGTGCCCGCGACGCGCTCGAGCTGCGCGGCTTGGAAGTCGGCGACGACGACGGTGCGGCTCCCACCGAGACGGCGGGCCACGGCCTCGCCCATGCCCCCCGCGCCGGTGACGACGCACACGTCGCGGCGCGGTGAGGTCGGGATCGAGCCGGCCACTACAGATCCCAGAATCGTTCGCGGCCGTAGCGCACGAACGACTCGTACAACGTGGCCTCGTCGGCCTCGGTGAACGGCCGGAACCGATCTTCGCCTCGCAAGCGAACGAAGCACGGATCGCGGCCCGTTCGGTCGTGGCGGAACTTCTGGTGGACGAGCGTGCGCTTCACGATCTTGTTCGTTCCCGTCGTCGGGGGATCACGCAGGATCCGGACGTAACGCGGGCGCCACTTCGGCCCGATCGCGTCCTGCCGATCGAGCCAGCGCCCAAAGCTATCGAGGTCGAACGCGCGCTCGTCGGCGACGACGACGCCGGCCATCACCTGGTCGCCGGCCTGGTCGTCGGGCACGCCGTACACGGTCGCGACCACCACACCCGGTGCTCGCCCGAGCGCCTGCTCGATCGGCCCGGCCGGGAAGTTCTCGCCGTCGACACGGATCCAGTCTGCGTTGCGTCCGGCGAAGTAGAGGAAGCCGCGCTCGTCCTTGTAACCGAGGTCGCCCGACCAGTACCAACCGAAGCGCGTCGTCTTCGCAGTCGCCTCGTCGTTGTTGTAGTAACCCTCGAACGGTCCCGCGCCCTGGGTGTTGACGATCTCACCGACGCAGTCTTGGGCGTTCGTCACGCGGCCGTGCTCGTCGAGATCGGCGCGGGGTCGCTCCTTGCCGTCTTCGTCGACGACTTGCACGTGCTCCGGCGCGAGCCCCAGGGCGCCGGGCGGCGAGTCCGCGTCGCGGTTCACGGCGACGCCGCCCTCGGTGGCGCCGTACGCGTCGATCACGTGGAGACCGAACCGGCGTGCGAACCCGTCGACGACCTCGGGAGAGCCCTCGTTGCCGAACGCGACGCGCAGCGTGTTGTCGCCGTCGCCGGCGCGTTCGGGTTGGGCGAGGAGATACGCGAGGGGCTTGCCCGTGTAGTTCGTGTAGGTCGCGTCGTACCGCCGCACGTCGGCGAGCCACCGTGAGGCGGAGAAGCGGCGGCCGAGCCCGACCGCGCACGGCGTGACCAGCGAAGGGGCCCAGCCGACCTGCACCGCGCTCGAATGGAAGAGCGGCATGCACACGTAGCCGATGTCGTCGGGGCCCAAGTCCATGATCATCGCCATGCGCTTGCCCGTGACGAGCAGCCTTCGCTGCGAGCAGATGACGGCCTTCGGCGCGTCCGACGTGCCCGACGTGAAGATCAACGCCCATATCGAGTCGACGTCGGGCTCGAGCCCCGGGTCGGTCGCGTCGGCGTGGGGCTCGAGCGCGGCGTCGAGCGGCGTGCCGAGCGCGGGTGGCGCGTCGCCCGGCTCCGCGAAACGGCCGGAGGAGACGATCGGCGGCAGCCGCGCCGCGAGCGGCTCGAGGAGCGGCTCGTGGCGCGGCTCGGTGAGCACCAGGCCGCAGTCGGTGTAGCGCGCGTCCCGCAGCAAGTGCTCGTCGCGACGGGTGTGGTTGAGGCCGACGATTGCGCCGCCGATGAGCGCCGCACCACCTAACGCGAAGAGGTAGTCGGGAGTGTTGTCGAGCAGCACGGCAATGTTGCGCGGTGCCCCCGGAGGGAGCTGCTCGAGAAAGAGCGCGGCGAAGCGGCACGACTCGTCGAAGTACTCCGCGTGGGTCCACTGGCGGTCGCCGAACTTGATCGCGACGCGCGCACCGAACTCGCGAGCGTTGCGCCGCAGCAGCGCGGCCGCGTTCGGGGCAACCAACGGCGCTTGCCCCGGGGCGGGCACCGAGGGTGTGGAGGAACCGGACGCGGGGTTCAGCACAGCTCCCGGAGCGGCGGGAGCACGTGCACTCGCTCGAGCTCGGCTCGCCCATCGGCTATGCGCGCGGCCCCAGGACAGGGGGCGTCCGGGGCCGCGCGCAAAACCGTTCTGGCACCCGTCACTGGACGACGGAAGCCGCTACAGCGTGAACTTCGTGCCCTTCAGGAGGGAGGAGACGTACTTCGTCGAGGTCGCGGCGACCGTGCAGATCGAACCGTTGATCGGCTCGCCGGACTTGATGATCTTGGCTGCTGCGCCGGTTGAAGCCCCGGTGGTTCCCGTGACGA
>CAZLEC010000092.1:0-10958 GCA_964558245.1 uncultured Burkholderiales bacterium
GCATCCCGAAGCACTTCCAACCGTTGATCACGAGCTCGGACGCCGCGATCAATGTCGCGGTCGCCATCATGGGTTGTTGGTCCGGAGCGTGAAGACGCGGTTCGTGGCGCTGATCTCGTAGATCATGCCGGTGGTCCAGTTGCCCACGAGCAGGCTGTCGAGCGGCGTCACGGTCATCGCCACCGGATTGGCGATGCCGGTCAAGAGCGGTGTCGCCTTGCCGCGCGACTTCGTGCCCGACTTGTCGAGCGGCACCTGGAGCACTGTGTTCTTCGCCCATTCGGCAACGAGCGCGCTCGTGCCGATTGCCGAGCCGAGCTCGCCGGTGACGATGGCAACGCCCGCGGCGGCCGCGTGCTTGTCGAGCACGGAAACCGGCTGCGGGACCCCGGCGCACACCGTGCCGCCCTGCCCGTAGCAGTTGGGGAACTTCCAGTCGTCACCGCCGTTCACCACGGAAAGCCAGTCGCCCGGAGTGCGTGATCCGAGGTCGTCGCGCTGGTTCATCGAGACGAGCAGGTTTTCCGTGCCGGGGAAGAACGCGAGTCCGACGGGCGCGCGGATGCCGCCGGCGTACACGCGCAAGTCACTCCCGTCGGGCCGGAACGAAACGATCGCACCCGAGTACTTCGACTTCGGAGTGCAATGGTCGCACGGCGCGCTGATGCCGAGGAGCAGGCGTCCGTTCGGCGCCAGCACGAGATTGTTGCTCTCGCCGACGTGCGCGGGCAGCGAGACGATCTTGCGCCTCGTCGCGAACGTCGTGCCGCGGAGGTCGCTGAACGCGTCGACCCGGCCGGTCGACGCGACGTAGAGCGTGTTCCCCTTCCAGACCAGTCCGAGCGGAGTGTGGAGATGCGCGACGACCTCCACCGGCTTCGCGTGTCGCTTCGCGACGAGATACAGGCCGTCGTGTCCTTGGTCGGTGTAGTCGGCGGTCGCGAGCCAGAGCCGATTCCGGGAGTCGAACGCGAGGGCCGCGACCTTCGCCGGGCCGTAGGCGTACGGGACCGCATGCAGGCCTTTGCGTCCGGAGATGCCGAGGCCGAGCGAGACGAGCGCCGGCGGCGACGATCCGCAACCGGCCATGATCGAGGTCGCGGCGATCGCGACGACGATCGCCGCGACGCGAGATCTCACTTGTTCCGGTATGTGAATGCCGCGGGGCGGTTCCCGGTTCCGAACGCGTCCGTGCCCGTCACGTTGACCTTGCCGGAACCCTTCGGCACGACGACTACGGCCGACTTCGCGTTGGCCGACACCACCGTCGCGATCTTCGATCCGAACCGGATCGTCGCCTTCTCGAGACCGAGGCCGTGCAAGGTCACACGCGTTCCCACCTTGCCCTGGCTCGGGGTCATTGCCGACACCTGTGGGCTCGCCAACCCGCCGGCCAGCGGAGTTCCGAACCCGGTTGCGAGGTCGAAGCCGGCCGACGTGCGGAACTCGCCCGCGTGCGTACGCGTGAGATCGGTGCTGCCGGGCGATTCGACGGCGAGGGTCGTGCGGTTGAAGCCGGTCTTGACGTCGGTCAGTGCCGATCCGTACACGTGTTGCGCGGCGAGGGCGCTGAGCGCGGGCGCGAAGTCGCCGAGCTTTCCGGCCTTCGAGCCCTGAGCGATGTCCGCCGCGATCCCCGCCAGCGTCGGCGCCGCGATGCTGGTGCCGCGGACCGCCAACCAACCGTTGACGTAGAACGTCTCGTCGACGCCCGCGTTCACAGAAAGGTCGGGAACCTCGCGACACGTCGTGCACGTCGCGTTCGCCGCGAGCGGTTGCCAGCTCGGGCGCTTGAAGTGGTGCGAGAGCCCGCTACCGCCCGCATCGCCGCCGCTCTCCGCGCACGAGGTGCCGATCGCACCCTCGCATTCGTTCCAGACCGGCTCCTTGCCGGACTGCATGAGCGAGGTGCCACCGACGGCGGTGACGAACGGATCGCTGGCCGGATGGTCGACGTCGAGCGCCTCGGTCGCCGAGGAGCCGTCGTAACAGGCCTCCGATCCGGTGTCACCGCTGGCCGCGAACACGCTTTGCCCCTGCGCGGCCGCCTGTTGGAACACCGTCTCCAACGCGTTGATGAAGTCGCCGCCGGACGCGACGTCGGATTCGCAGTCGCCCCAGCTGGTCGACACGACCTGGGCCTTGTCCTGCGAGACGATCGCGTTGTACACGTCGTACTCGGCGGCTCCGATGTTGGGCGCTTCGTACGACAGGATGGTCGCGCCCGGCGCCTGGGCTGCGGCCTCCTGGATGTCGACGTCGGCTTCCACGGTGCCGGAGGGATCGATTGCCGAGCCGCCGTCGACCGGGACGACCGACACCTTGTTGTGAAGGCCGAAGCAGCTGAGGAAGGTCGCCGTGTCCGTGGCCACGCTCGGCGCGAACTCGACCAACGCGATCGACTTGCCCTTGCCCGTGAGGCCGGCCGAGGTGAGGTTGTCGATACCGTAGAAGCTGCTGATCTGGGCCGGCGTCCAGTAACGGCTCCCCGCGAAGTTGCGCGCGGCCGCGCACCCGGTGGCGGCCGCGGGCGTGGCCACGGCGGGCCGGCTGACTTCTGCCGCACGGACTCCGCGCGCGCTGCCGGGCCGCGCGACGTCGAGCGAGTTGTGAAGCCTCACCGTGTCCGAGAGTCCGACGATGCTCGTGATGTCACCGGCGACCGCGCTCGGCACCAACGGAGCCGATGAAGCGACGTACCCCGTCGTAGTGCGATCGAGTTGGTAGCGCGTGAACGTGACGCCGAGCGCGTGCGCGACGGATTGCGCGTCGCCGCTGGCGTGCACGGCCAGCCCTTGCACGCTCGTGTCGCGCAGTCCCTGCTGGTGCAGCCACGACGTGACGGTGTCGATTTGGGCCGGGCTCGGACCGAACTCGTGGTTGAACTCGCCGGGTTGCAGCCACTGTTGGTATCGAGTCGAGGCGGGGTCGTAGAGATCGCGGAGCAGCGACGAGAGGCGATCAGCGTGCGTCGGCCGCAACGCGATCGTGATCGTGAGTTGCTGGTTGGCAGGCACCGAACCAAGACGCGCGGCGCCGGCCGGCACTCGGGGTGCCATGCCCGCGAGCCGCACCGCGGAGGTCCCGGCTCCGAGTGCGCCGGCCGAGGTGCCGGTCGCGAACGCGGGAACGGTCACCAGGCCCAGCAACGCCAGCGCCGTGACGGCGTGCTTACGTGTCATTCCCGCCCCACGGTCGCTGTCCGAAAACGGCGCATGCCGCCGGTATCGGACCATTTCACACCCCTCAGTTCCACGCGGCAATGCGTCACATGCGCAGCTGACCGATTCTTGACCCGCAAACGCCTCCGGCCTGGGCCGTCTTACCTACTCGGCGCGCAGCAGCACTGCCGTTCGGGTGCGCGCGGCCTCGAACCCGGGCGCGGCGGCCACGAGATTGGCGAGCACGAGCGCGCCGACCGCGATGAGGGCGATCGCCGCCGCGGGGACGGTTGGTTCCGGCACGACGTGGATCCCGCGGGCGAAGAGGTCCCAGAGTGAGCGGCCGACGGCGATGCCGAGCGGCACGCCGATGACCACACCGATCGCGACCGCGATCGTCGACTGCCAGGCGACGACGGCCGCGAGCTGGCGGCGCGTGAAACCAAGAGTCTTGAGGAGCGCCAACTCACGGCGCCGTCTGCGAACTGACGCGACGAGCGTGAGCGCGAGTGCGGCTACCGCCCCCACGGCGAGCGTTGTGCCGAGCAGCGCGGGTGTCGTGCCCATCGATCGGTAGTTGACGATCTCCGCGGGCCGGAGCACACCGGTCACGCCACCGGCCTGGTCGCCGCCGCCGCCTTTCGGCGTGTTCAGCGTGTCGTTGATTTGTTCGAGCGACCGCAGCGCGACCTTTCGGTTTGCATGCTCATCGAGCCGTACGAGGATCGCGTTGGGGCCCGCGACCGGTGAGTTCTGGGTGTTGCGCTCGGCCGGCGGAATGAGTTGGTACGAGAGCAGTGCACCAGTGCCCATCGTCGTGTGCAGGCTGCCGCCGTCACCGATCGTGGGCATCGTCGCCGTTCCGACGATGCGCAGGGTCGTCGGCTTCTTCTGCCCGGCGTTCACAGTCACGGTGTCTCCGACGTGCTTGTGCAGTTCGGCCAGCGTCGTCGCGCCGAGCTCGACTTCGTCGGGCGCGTCGAAGTCGTGCCCGGTCAGCAGCGGCGGTGCGACCGACGGTTTCGGACCGGCCGCGATCGCGGCCACCGGCTTTCCGTCGATTGCGACTTCGCCGAAGTAGACGCCGGTCCAGGCGCTCACGTAGCGGTCGCGGTCGAGCAGGTTCGTGACCTGCGGGAGCGGCAGGTCCTCTTGCCCGGAGAAGCCCGCGAGAAGCTGATAGTTCCAGTTCCATCCGTACAGCGCCGGATGGGACACGAGGGTCTCCAAGCTCGCACCGAACGTCAGCGTCGACACCAGCACGACGAGCGCCAGCACCGTTCCGACGATCGCGGAACGCACCGGCACCGCATTGGCGCCGACCCCCGGCTCGAGCGCGAAGCGCATTCCGGTTACGGCCGGCGTCGGGAATCCCGTGTTGGCGGCCGCGCGCGCCGCGCTCGATCCGTGAGAGCGGCGACGGTGAGCACGCCGGTGCGGCGCTTGTCGGTACGCCAGCGCGAGCGCGACCGCGCCGAGGACGAGGATCGAGCCGACGAGACCGAGACCGATCACCGTCCAGTCGAACGAGAGGTGGGCGTGCTCGACCCGGCGCACCGGTCCGAGTGGCGCGAGCGGAGACAACCCGACCGCGACGACGCTCGCGAGCATCGCTCCGACCACGATGGAGCCGACGACTCCGACGAGACCGTCGCCGAGTGTCGTCGCCGGGCTCGCGCCCAACGCTCGGAGGACCGCGCGCTCTTCGGCGCCGACGTGCAGCTGCCGTCCGATCATCTGCGCGGCGATCAGCAGTGCAGCCAGGGCCGCCAGCAGCCCGAACACGCCGAGCGCGACCGACTCGGGCGCGATGGCTCGCTCGGCGGTGGTGACGAATGTGGAAGTGACGACCTCGCTGCTGATCGCCCCTTGCAGGTCCGGGATCCGGGCCAGCTCGGCCTGCACCGCGGGCACGTTGCGGCTCCCCCCGTCGACCTTGATCAACGTGCTCGTGTAGAACGCGCAGCACCTCACGAGCTCGCGCATCAGCGCAGGAGTGAGGAGCACTTGGTTGTCGGCGAGCGCGTCGATGTCGTCTTCGACGACCTCGGAGTTGAACACGACGATCCCGACCAGCTTGAGATCGACCTTCACGTGCGGCGTGAGTTTTCCCTTGCCGTTGGTGCCGCCGACCGACTGCAGTTGCTCGTTGGTGGCGAAGCCCATCTTGAGCACCGAGCCGAGGTGCATGCCGAGCTCGCGCGCCGAGCTCGCCGACATGACCATCTCGTCGACCCGATTGGGATCAGCCAGCCGGCCACTCGTGACAGTGACGCGGTCCATCGTCGCGTTCTCACCGTCGATGCTGCCGCCGGCGACCGGTGGGGTCTCGCCCGGCACGGTGTGCAGGTTCAGCGGAGCGAGCGGCAACAGGTTGGGGTCGACGCCCGTGTTGTCACTGACTTGCTCCACGTGGGGCAGTCGCCTGATCTGCGCGACGATCCCGGGGTTGTAGGCCGTGTTCGAACCGTCCTGCGGGTCGTAGAACGCGGTGCCGATCTCGAGGTCGGAGGAGTTGGAGCGTTCGAGGTACGCCGGGAACGACGACTGCGTCCGCCGTGCCCCCGCGATGGCGCCCATCGCCAACCCGCCGACGAGGCCGATCAGCAGCACGATCGCGAGCAGGCCGCCCCATCTCTGCGCGAACGTCGCGCGGAAGCGATAGCGCGCGACCCGCCAGGCCTGCCTCACGGTCAGAGTCTGATCGCGGCGCCGGCGATGGCCAAGGGAGCCAGCCCACCGCCCCGACCTGGTGCCAGCACCTCAGCGTCCGGGCCGCGAGACCGGGTCAGGAGTCTTCGGCCGGCGGGTCGGAGCTCGAGCGTGATGTCGAGCGGCAGAGCTCACCGATCGGCGCGACCGTGTGGCCGCCGGAGCGGCACCGCCACACCGCGGCTCCATCGTGAACCTCTGCGTGGAGCCCGACATCGTGCTCGGCACAGCGCGGCCAACAGCCCGGCGCCTGCTCGAGCAGCTCTTGGAGATACTCGGCCAGGTCGAGCTGTTCCTGGAAGTACTCGGCAACTTCGACGAACGCTTCGGGCCTTTCCAGTGCCCACATCGACGGCGCGGTGTAGCCGTCGTTGATCCAGATCCGCACGCCGTTTCCGTCGTAGTCGTCGACGAGCACCTCTGGCCGAAGGGCGCTGGTGCCTTGGAGATCGTCCAACACCGCGGCTACGGCGTCGTTTGCCAGCTCGACCAGATGGCCGAGCAACGCGCCCCACACGACCTCGCGCGGCGCGGGACCTGCGACCTCGAAGAACCGACGCAACCACCTGAGCGTCGCGGCGTTCAGCTCGTCGTCGGGGACGTCTTCGGGGTCGTAGAGCTGCGCGAGCCATTCCTCGACGTCGGGTTGATCGCCGGACTCCACCACCCGCACAGCTTGCCGCGTGCTTCGCGCCGGGCTCCGTGCGACCCGCAGGAGCCCACCCCCGGGGCGGTCACCTTCTATGACCGGCGCCGGCTCGGCGACGCTCGGTCCGGCGGTGACCTGCGTGTTCACGAGTCGGGGTGCCGGGATTTGAACCCGGGGCCTCAGCGTCCCGAATGTAAAAAAGGTGCATTTTGACGGACTTGTGCGAACGATAATGGCTGGTCAGAGCGTTTTCGGTATGTGGGCGAACGACCCCGAATGGAGGCGCGCGCGCCATGAACGCGCCATGACACGCGTGTCATCTTTCGCCGCGCGGCCTCCCTCGCGCCCGCGTCAAAGAGCGTGGATCGTGACGCTGGGCTCGCCGTTCGCGAGCGCAGTCAGGTCGGTCGCGTCTCCGGTGAGGATCTCCGCTCCCCCGGCGTCGATCGCCTCGGCGACGACGATCGCGTCCACCGTGTCGGAACGACCGGCACGCCCGAGCAGTGCACCCGCACGCCGTCCGACCATTTCGTCAATCGGCAGCGTGTCCGAGACGGCGTTGAGCACGCGATGCACGGCGGCGTCGCGCTGAGTGCCGCGCAGCGTTTCGGCGAGCACGACGGCCGGCACCCGTACTTGGGCATCGAGCTCGACCGCTCGACGGACAAATGCGCGAGCGCGCGGATCGTTGCGAGCCAGCGCGATGACCGCGCCGGCGTCGAGGATCAGGCGCTGCGACGACGACGGCGGCGAGGAGCGGCGTCGGGCCATTCGCGTCGAACCTCTTCCATCACGGACTCGTCGACCGGGCCCGCGGCCTCGTCGGCTTCCTCGAGGAAGGCGATCAGCCGGTCGCGTTGCAGTTGGCGGCGCAGCGCCTGGTTCACGTATCCCGAGAGCCCACGTTGCCCAGCATGCCGGCGCGCTTGCTCGACGAGCTCATCGTCCAGGGTGAGCGAGACCTTCTCGGTGGACATCGCTCAATCCTACTCTAAGTAGGACGACAGGCGCGAGGCCGCCGGATCGTCGGCGGTACCGGAGCGCGCGTGGGACGGAGTTCGACGGTGATGGCGAGCTTCAGAGCACTGGCCACCCGTTGGAGCGTGGTCAGGGTCGCGCCGACGCTGCCGGCTTCGAGCCGCGCGATTGCCGCTTGGCGGGTTCCAATGCGCTGAGCGAGATCGCGTTGACTCAGCCCGGCCGCCTCGCGAGCGTCACGGATCTGCTCGCCAACGCGGATGGCGAGTGCCGCGGCTGCGTACGTCTCGTTGAACTCGGCACTCTCGGTTGCGCTGGCACCGGCGAGGCGACGGCTTTTCAGCTCGTCGATCGCGGTTCGGCCCATCAGTCCTCCTCTGCGGTCTCGCCTTCAGCGACGCGCCGCCGCATGGCGATACGCGCTCGCTCGACCTCGTGACGTCCGTTCATCCGTTGCTTGCGGAACACGGTCAACAACCACGATGGCTCGCGAATCGGCGAAGAAGAACGAGATCCACCACGACAGTGGGTGAGATCCCGTTTCCTCACGTCGCGATCATCGCACTCATCACGACCATGCGCTCCGACGAGAGCACACGTAGCACCCGAGTGATGCTATTGGCGCTTGAGGATGCGGGTATCACGACGTGACCAAATCGGCAGACATACGGTGCTTCCAACGGGACCATGTTTTCGAGCCATGAGTTTTCGGGAAGGGTGCCGTCTCAGGAACTATGAAAACAACAAACCTTGGTGAGGCCGATGGGCTGCCCACGATCGAGTGGTCCCAGGTTGAATCGCAGCTCGCCGACCTTCTGACGCACGATGACCCGCGCTCGCCGAACCGCTCGACGTTCTGGCTGACGACCCTCAACGTCGACGGAAGCGCGCACGTAACGAGCGTCGGCGCGCTCTGGCGCGCCGGCTCATGTTGGTTCCAGACCGGCGAACGCACACGCAAGGCGAAGAACGTCGCTCGCGACCTGCGCTGCTCGATCAGCGTCGCCACGAAAGGCTTCGACGTGACGGTCGCAGGCGAAGCCCGGCGCGTGACCGACCCAAAGACTGTGGCCGAGATCGCGGCGTTGTGGGCGAAGAGTGGATGGCCCGCTCGGCCCGACGACTCGGGAACCGGCATCACCGCGCCGTTCAACGCGCCGACGCTCGGTCCGCCGCCGTGGTTCGTCTACGAAGTCAAGCCGCGCACCGCGACCGCGGTCGGCACCGCCGAAGAGACGCCCGGCTCAACGCGTTGGCGGTTCTGAAGTCGGCGTCGTCGTGCCACTCTGACGGCCCCCGTGCCAAGGTGCCACGAGATCATGATGCATTCCGAAGGCATCGGACGCCATGGTCAACCGACAGTCCCAACGCCACCCGAGCGTCCGCAAACCACTCCCGAGGATGACCAGGCCCACGCGAACTCGGTACGGCACGAGCGGGCGCGAGAGATATGCGACGTATCCGCCGTCAGTGGAGGTCTGTCTCGGCGAGCAGGCGACGCGATGCCGCCGGGGTTTAGGCTCTGTGTCTAACCCGTTGGGGGGTTCGATGGTCCGACCGAGCGTTCTGCGTGAGCGATGGTCGGTGGCCTGGGTCATGCGTGTCGGTGTGCCATTGTTCGCGGCTGGGTTGTTGAGCAGCGGTGTGTTGGTCGGTACGTCGGTGTCGGCCGCGACCGCCGTTGTCCCCGCGCGTGGTGGGGCGGTGGCGCGGGTCGCGTCGGGGACGTGGCTGCACATGCTGGGTGGCACCGGTGTAGACGCCGGGGCCGCGATCGCGGTCGATCATCTCGGGGATGTCTACGTGACCGGCATCACGCAGGGCGACCTTTCGGGTGCGCCCGAGGTGAATCCCGGTCCGGGCTCCTATGACATCTTCGTCGCGAAATACTCCGGCACGGGTTCGCGGATCTGGGTGCACGAGTACGGCAGCAGTACGTATGACTACGCGAAGGGCATCGCGGTCGACAGCGCGGGAAACGCTTACGTGACCGGTTACACCGATGGACAGCTCCCCGGCGGTGAGCGCGCTGTCGGCTTCGCCGACGCGTTCGTCGTCAAGTACTCGACGACCGGGTCCCGACTATGGGTCCACCAGTTCGGTGCCGCCAACAGCGCAACCGTGGGGAACGCGATCGCGGTCGATGGTTCGGGAGACGCGTTCGTCACCGGGTCGACCAACGGCCGGCTGCCGGGCCAGCCCGAAAGCAACGCGGGCGCCTACGACGCCTTCATCGCGAAGTACTCCGCCGGCGGAACGCGGATCTGGGTTCATCGGCTTGGCGGCCCCTACTCCGACTACGGGAACGGCATCGCGCTCGACAACGCCGACAACGCGTACGTGGCGGGGACGACCGAAGGCATGATTCCCGGCCAACCGAAAGCGAACGCCGGTGACGGCTCCGACCTGTTCGCTGCGAAATACTCGACGACCGGCACGCGCCTTTGGACCCAACAGGTCGGCGTGCGCGGAGATGACACCGGAGCCGGGATCGCAGTCGACAGCGCCGGCAACGCATATGTCACGGGCGACACACAAGGCCGGCTCCCCGGCTCACCCCAGACCAATCCCGGCGGCGCCGAAGCGTTCGTCGTCAAGTACTCCGAGAAAGGGTCACGCATCTGGGTCCAACAGCTCGCCGCCAGCGGCGCGGGCGGTATCGCAGTCGACGGTGCCGGCAACGTGTACCTGACAGGCGAAGGTGGCGGCCAGCAACCCGGCGAGCCGCCAATCATCCAGGGAATCATCTATGGCTTCGTCGCGAAATATTCGACGACCGGGACGCGTCTATTCGTCCACCAGCTTCGCGGCGCGGCCGCAGCCGCAATCGCATCCGACAACGCCGGAAACACCTTCGTAACCGGCAGCGGAACACACCTCGCCGGCGCCCTCGATCCGCCCGCCGGCGAAAGCGACATCTTCATCGCACGCAACCTCTAAGGCGCAGGCGAGAGGGCACAGCTCACCAGTGCTCGTAAACCACTCCTGAGGGACGCGCGGCTCGTCAGAACTCACTGCCGGGCGGAGGTGGCCCTGGCTTTGGCCGCGGAAGTGGCGGGAGGTCGTTCGCCCAGCTGTCATTCGCGATGACGGCGACGGAACCGTGTGGCCCTACGGCGTAAGACGTGTACTCATTGCCAGTCGAGACCCAACAGTACGCAGCGAAGCCGTCCGTTGGTGCTCTGCGGAACGCGTGCGCCAGCGGGTGCGCTGCCACGAGGCTGCTCTCAATAAGCGACCTTGCCTTACCAACCGTCGTCGGTTGGGCGTTAAGGAACTCACCCCGAGCAGATGTTCGGCACGCTTCATCGGCACGCTGCTGCAGCGTGGCCGGCGCGGCTGTCTTCGTTTGCGCAGCCTTCGTTGTCGTCGGTGCCGACGCAGTCCCACCCCCCCCCCCGCACCCGGCAACAGCAAGCAACAACCCAAAAGCGGCGGCAGCGCCGACGTTCGGCCGG
>CAZLEC010000093.1:0-10876 GCA_964558245.1 uncultured Burkholderiales bacterium
CGCACCTACGGGTGCGATCGCGTTCACCAGGATCGCCTGCAGCACCTGCCGGAACCCGTCGACGTACTGCGCAACATCCGGCTTGCCGCTCAGCAGGGCCCGGAGCAGGGCCACGGTCAACTCCCGGTTCGCGGTCATCGTCTCGGTGAGCTCGCCGATCACCTGGTTCACCCGGGCCGCGGGGGTGCGTCCCTTCGGCGCGTCGGTGAGCTGGCGGTAGAGCCCCTCCGATTGCTCGGCCACCGCGACGATCAGCAGGGCGTCGAGCGACTGGAAGTGCTCGTAGATCGTGCGTGACGACACGCCGGCCAGTTGCGAGATCGCTCGCACCTGCAGCGCGTCGTAACCGCCTTGGGAGGCGAGCTCGAGCGCGACGTCCAACATCCGGCGCCGAGGTCGGCGCCGGTCGGACGCGTCACCTTCGGGCATCGGTCCTGCCTCCCGCCTCCGAGACACCTTCGCCGTATGCCGCATTAAATCACGGTTTACGACGACAGCCCCGAGGGTAGGTGAAGGAAACCGCGGTTTCCGCCGTGGGGACCTGATGAAGGGGGAAGTGGATGAAGCGAAGTGTGATGCACGCATCGGCAATGTTGGCCGCCGCGTTTGCGCTCAGCGGGATCGTCGCGACGCCCGCAGTGGCGGCCGCGCCGGCGCAGAGCTGCACCAAAGTGACGGGAACCGCGACGTTCGCGCCCGGCCTCACGAACACCGCGAAGAACAACACCGTGACGGCCAAGGGCACCGAGACCGGCTGCACGCCGGCCGCCGCGACCGGCGGATCGGGCACGCTCACCGCGACCATCAAGTTGACGCTCGGCTCGTGCAACAAGCTCTCGACGGGCGGTCAGAAGCTCGTCGGCACCGCCGCCTCGACGTGGAAGAACAAGAAGGTGTCGAAGTACAGCCTCACGTTCACGACCGGTACCGGGGCGGCGATCACGACCGCGACGATCTCGGGCAAGGTCAGCTCCGGGCTGTTCGCCGGCAAGAAGATCGCCGGTCAAGTGAAGTTCAAGATCGTCGGTGCGCCCGACTGCAGCAATGCCAAGCCGATCAAGAACGTCACGTTCACCGGCTCCAAGCCGTTCGTCATCTCCTGACCCCGACACGCACGGGCAACCGGCCGGGCCGGCGTCACCGCGGTGACGCCGGCTCTACCGTGCCCGAACCGCGCCCGAACCGCGCGCCCGACGACGGTTCAGGGCTGGGTTTGCACCGCCGGCCTACTCGCGTTTCCTCGAGCGGCGCATCGGCGACCTCTCGATGTCCTAGCCGACGGTCACCGCGTTCGACGATTGCGAATCGGGGCCGGTGCCGCGTGCGTTCATCGCCGCGACCGTGAACCTATAGGCCTTGCCGGGTGTGAGACCGCTGATCACGCGGGTGACCACACGCGAATGGAACACGCGGGCCGATTGCCTGACCGCGCCGATGTAAGGCGTCACGACGTAGCCGGTGATCGTGGAGCCGTTTCCGCCGGCCGCGCGCCAGCGCACCGTCGCCGAGTGCCGGCCGGGTACGGCGGACACATCCGTCGGCCGGCTCGGCGAGCCGACGTCGACCGGCGTCGCAACCGACTGCGGTCCGGCGCCGCGAGCGTTCACCGCGACGATCGTGAACCCGTAGTGCTTGCCGTTCCTCAGCCCGGTAACCGCCGCGCTCGTCGTGCCGCCCGGGAACGTGCGCGCCGGTTGCGCGACGTTGCCGAGGTACGGCGTGACCACATAATGCGTCACCGCGGCACCGTTGTTGGGAGCGAGCGTCCAGTGCAACGTCGCGCGACCGTTGCCCGGCGCCGCTCTCGGCGCGGCGACCGCGTCGGGCGCGCCCGCGACCACCGCGGCGCTCAGCGCCGACTGCGGCCCCTCGCCGGCGCCGTTGATCGCCGAGACCGTGAAGCGGAACTCCTGCCCGTTGGGGACGCCGACCGTCTGCGTCGTCGCGGTCGACAAGCGCCCTTCCTCGTAGAAATTGGTTCCGACGTACGCGATGAACGCGTAGTTGGTGATCGGCGCTCCGTTGGCGGGCGGCGCGGTGAACGAGATGACCGCACCGGAGTTCGCCGGCGACACCGCCCGGATCGTCGGGCGGCCGGGCACGCCGATGATCACCGGATCGGTCGGAGCCGAGAACGCCCCGGTACCGCGATTGCTCATCGCCGCGACTTCGAAGGTGTAGTCATACCCGTTCGTGAGGCCGGTCGCGGTTCCCGTCGTTCCCGGCGGCACGAGCTGTTGCGGCTGCGGGACTCCGCCGAGGAACGGGGCGAGGATGTAGGCAGTGATCTTCGCGCCGTTGGTCGAGGTCGGTGCGAGCCACGTCAACGCGGCGCGGCCACTGCCGCTCGACACCGCGCTCACCGCACCCGGAGCCGACGGCACGCCGACCGTCACGCTCGCCGACGGATCGGATGGCGGACCGGCGCCGTTCGCGTCGACCGCGTTGACCGTGAACGTGTACATCGTGCCGTTGGTCAGGCCGGTCGCGACCGCCGACGTGGAGGTGCCGGGGAACGTCTGCGGGGTCTGAGGACTGTCGGCGACGTACGGCGTGACCGTGTAACCGGTGATCGGCAAGCCGCCGTCGGTGAGCGGCGCCGACCAACTGAGGTCCGCGCGCCCGTCGTCGGCGATCGCGCCGACCGATTGGGGCGCGCCCGCGTGCGCGCTGACGCTCGCGAGCGCCGCGTCGGCGTCGAGATAGCCGCCGCCGACGGCGTCGGCCGTCCCGTTCGTCGCAACCGCGCGCGCCGTCGACCGGAGCGTGGCCATCACCCCGGCCGGCGAGAGCAACGGATCCTTGTCGATCAAGAGCGCGGCGATCGCGGCGGCTTGGGGCGCGGCGGCCGACGTGCCGTAGAAACGCCAGACACCACCGATCGACTGCGCGAAGAAGCTCGTCTGCACGCCGTCGGAGGCGGCGAAGTCGGGTTTGGCGAGCACCTCGGGCGTGGCGAGTGCCGCGGTGCTCGGCGCGGGCTCGAAGTACAGGGTCTCGGGCCCGCGTGCGGAGAAGCTCTCGGAAGTGTCGGGGTTGTCGTACGGAATCGCGGCCGTGCTGCCGACGGTTCCGGTGCCGTTGTGCCCGAAGATCGACGGTCCGACGATGTCGCCGCCGCTCGACGCGTGGAACTGCACGGCCGAGATGCCGGCTGCGCCCATCAACACGAACTTGAGGCGCGGGTCGGCATCTCCGGAGTACTTCGCGATCACGATCTTCACCGTCTGCGGGGAGCTGGTCGAGTTGCCGTAGTCGAGGAACTCGAACGGCATTCCCGACTCGGAGTTCTTGACCTCCGACTCCGCCAGGATCGCGCCCGACGCGCTGACCACGAACGCGTCGAGGTCGGTGCTCACCGCACCCCACGGCTCCGCCCACTGCAGGTCGAGACCGAAGCCGCCTCCGGGCGCGAGCGTGATCGAGTCGCCGCTGCTCGCGCCGCCGCCCGGATCGAAGTCGTGGCAACTCATGACCGCCTCGTCGAGCGCCGGGCACGGCATCGGACGGAACACGGGCGCCTCGTACGACGAGACGTCGTCACCGCCGACGATCGCGTTCGCGTTGCCCGCGGCCGAGAAGTACGGCACCCCGGCCGCGGTGGATGCGCTGACCGCGTTCGCGAGCGGACCGTCCTGGAAGAACGGCTCGTCGAGATAGGTCACGTCGTCGACGAGCACGCTTGCGTGGTTCACCATCCGCAGCTTGTCGATCTCGTTCGCGAGGTCGAGATCGCCGTTGTCGGCGGTCGCGAACGCGAGGTGGGCGCCGGGTGCGAGCGCGTGCGCGAGTTGCGCCATGGCGCGGCCCTCGTCGTCTTGGCCGCCGCCCGAGTAGTCGGCCTGCACCGTGACCGGCGAGGTGTACCCGCACGGGTTGCCCGGACCGGGCAAATCGCCGGCCGCCACGTCGTCGGCCGCGTGCGTGGTCGCACCCGCGGCGGTGTCGAACGAGTCGGAGAGAATGCCGATCGTCTCACCCGTGCCGTCGAGACCGCTCGCGGCGCGCGCGGTCGCGACGTTCATGAGACCGTCGCCTTCGGACACGATCGGCGCACACCCCGCGGCGGCGACTTCGGGCGTCGCGTGCAGCGAACCGACCGAACCGACCTGCGGTGCGAGCACCTCGCTCACGTAACGGACCGCGGCGTCCGCCGCGATCGCGTGCAACGACGCCGGGGTCACCGACGCGGTGACGATCGAATACGCGTGGCTCACGTTGACCACTTGCGCGCCCAGCGCCGTCAGCGCGGCGATCGCCGCCGGCGCCAACGTCGCCATACGGATCTCCACCAACACCCGGCCACGCGGGCGCTGGATCAACCGGCCGACACCCGTTGCCGGCAAGCTCAGCGCACGCGCGCTGGGCGACGCAGATCCCGCGGCGGCAGCCATGGTCGCCAACCGCGGTGAGAGCTTGCCCGGCTTGCCTTGCTCACCGGTGAGCACCGCCGCGCCGAGCGGTGCCGGCGCGCGGGTGGCGAGACGGAGCGGGGCGGCGGCGAGTTGACCGATGACGAGCGCCGACGCAAGGGCCGCGCACCCCACCCACCGGCCCCCGCGCATCACACCAGACTCCCACACGAGCTGGAGATCCATGAAGTGCGGCGGGGCGCGCGACGTTGTCCGACGACAACCCGTGCGCGCGTCCCCACCTCAGTGTCTCAGGCCTTTGCGAACATGCGTTCGTGGCCGTTACTGGATTGCGGACGTTGCGAGCGGGTGATGTGGACGGGGTGGGCGCGAGTTCAGCGGCGGCGTTCCATCCAACGCTCGGGCTCGGGAACGCTCACGAAACCGTATTGGCGGTAGAGGCCGTGCGCGTCGCGTGTGCCGAGCAGTTGCAGCGGCAGATCTTGCACGGCGGGGTGCGCGGTCGCGGTTTGCACGAGGAACTTGCCGAGGCCGGCGCCGCGCAGCGTCGGGTCGACGAACACGTCGGCGAGCCACCCGAACGTCGCGTAGTCGGTGACCCAGCGACAGCACCCGACCTGCTCGCCATCCGTTCGGTACAGGCCGAGCGGCAGCGACTCGGCGAACGCGCGGGCGACGACCTCGTAGGGCCGGCCCTCTGCCCAATAGCTGAGCGTGCTCAGCCACCGGTGCACGCGCGCGATGTCGATCAGCGCGCCGTCGTCGCTCGCCCAGTAACCGTCGTGACCTTCCCAACGCATCACCGACACTCCCCTGAAAACAACCGTTCGGCCCGCGGCGCCGTGGCCACTCGGCCCGGCGCGCCGCCAGACGCACGGATACGCGAAAGGGTAACCGGCGATCCGGGCGGGAGCGGCGGCCGGCGGCGCGAGCTCGGGCGCACGCGGGGGCGACGCCGGCTACTCATCCGAGATCGCGAGGAGACGCGACGCGCTGTCGTCCCCGGGGATGGTCAGGTGCACCACGATGCGGAGATCGGGTTCGCCGGCCGGCACAAACTGCTGCGTCTCGAACTCGAGCCGCCCGGCCCGCGGGTGGTGAAACAAGCGGCGGTGCGTCTCGAACCCGCCGACATCGTGACGCGGCCACCATTGCGCGAACTCGGCACTCGTCGCGAGCAATCGGGCGACGAGCGCCACGATCGCAGGGTCGTCTCGCAGGGGCACGATCTCCGCGCGGAACTGCGAGAGCACTCGCCGGGCTTCCCGTTCCCAGTCGCCCACGAGCACGCGCACGTCGGGGTCGGCGAACATCACCCACACCAGATTGCGGTTCTCGGCGGGCAACTCGGCGACCGCCGGGAACAGCGAACCGAACGGCCGGTTCCACGCCAGGAAGTCCCAGCGCGGCCCGAGCAGATACGCCGGCGCCGGTTCGAGGGCGCGCAGCAGGCGCCGGAGCGCGTCCGACACGACGTCGCCGCCCTCCCCCGCGCTCGTGCGCGCGGGATGGCCGGCAAGCGCGACGAGATGGTCACGCTCGACGGCGTCGAGCTGCAGTGCGCGAGCGAGCGCGTCGAGAACGTCGAGCGAAGCGTTGATCGGGCGACCCTGCTCGAGCCACGTGTACCAACTCACCGAAACGCCGGCGCGCAAGGCGACCTCCTCCCGACGCAGCCCCTGTGTACGGCGCCGCTCGCCGGGAGGCAGGCCCACGTCGGCGGGGCGAAGCGCGGCCCGGCGGGCGCGCAAGAACTCCGCGAGATCCGCGCGACGCGTCATGACGACCATTGGAGTGCATCTTGTCGCAACCTTGCCTGGTGTTGGCACTCCCAGGTTGCGCGCGCACTGGCAGCACCGGCCGGCATGTGCGTGGATGGGGAGATGACGATCACCCTCGCCCGCCGGGCCGGCGGGTACGAAGCATCGATCGTGCGCGAGTTGCTCACCGTCGGCGACCGGCCCGGCATGCGGTCACTGGCCGGAGGCCTGCCCGACCCGCAATCGTTCCCGTCGGCGCGGCTCGAGGCGGCAGCCCGCGCGGTGTTGCGCTCACCCCTCGGCGCCGAACGGGCGCTCCAATACGGTCCCACCGACGGCCTGCCCGAGCTGCGGGCGCTGCTCACCGCCACGCCCGCCGTGCAACGGGCGGCGGGTGCAACCGACGACGAATTCGTCGTCACCACCGGTTCGCAACAGGCGCTCCATCTCCTCGCCGCGGTGCTCACCGACCCGGGCGACAGCGTCGTGGTCGACGACCCCTGCTACCTCGGCGCGAGCCAGGTGCTCAGGGCCGCAGGCGCCACGCTGGTCGGCATGCCGGTCGACGCGCACGGCCAGCGGATCGACGCGCTCGCCGATCGGCTCCGCGCCGGCCTGCGGCCGAAGCTCGTGTACACGGTGCCGGCCTACCAGAACCCGAGCGGGGCGGTGCTCAGCGGCGAGCGGGGCGCGCGGCTCGTCGAGCTCGCTCGCCACTACGGGTTCGTGGTCATCGAGGACGACGCGTACGGCGCCCTCGGCTTCGGAGCCGGCGCGCCCCCGCCCGAACCGATGGGCAGCGCCGCACCCGACGTCGTGGTGACCCTGGGCACCGTGTCGAAGGTGCTCGCGCCGGGGCTACGCGTCGGTTGGTTGCGAGCGCAGGGCGAACTGCGCGCCGCCGTCGTGCGCACGAAGCAGGCGATCGACCTGCACACATCGACGTTCACCCAGTCGCTGGTCGCGGAGCTGCTGGCCGATCACGCGTTCCTCACCTCGCACCTTGCCTGCATCACGTCGCGCTACGAGTCGCGCGCCGCCGCGCTCGCGGGCGCGCTCCGCGTCGGCAGCGCGTCGTTCGCGGCGCCGAACGGTGGCCTGTTCATGTGGGTGCAGCTGCCCGGCGTCGACACCACGTCGCTCTTCGAAGCCGCGCTGGCTCACGGCGTGATGTTCGTGCCCGGCCGCGCGTTCGCCGTCGACGCATCCTGCGACGAGCACATGCGACTCTCCTTCGCGACCCTTCCGGAGAGCACGCTGGTGACGTGCGCGACCGAGATCATCCGGCTCGCCGGACTCGGTTAGCGGCCGAGCGGCTCGGTCAGCCCCGCCCCGATCGGGGGAGCATGGCCGCAGGAGCCCAACCGTTCGCGCCGGACGCGGCTCGTCCGCTCGCCCGTACGTACCCGGTTGCTGCGCCGTCGGGCCCGGCGTCGCCGTCGGCCGCGCGGTCGGTATCGGCCGCGCCGGTGCCCGTGACCGCGTTGCCGTTCGCCGCGCCGGAGTGGGCGCCGCTGCCGTTGGCCGCGCTGCTGCGGTTGAGCGCGTGTCCGTTGAGCCCGATCGGCGCGTTGCGCGCGCGGTCGCCGTTGCGTCCCCGGCGCGCGAGCGACTGTGCATCGCGTGCACGAGACACAGTCACGTCGGCGGCGTCGGGCGCCGATTCGAGCAGATGCTCCGCGGACTCGGCTCGGACCCGGAGTTGGTCGACCTCGGCGCGGAGCCGTTCGACCTCGTCGAGATCCACTCGGGCGCGGCGCACCACCTCACGAATCGTGAGGGGGAGGTGCGCGACGCGCTCGGCGCCCGCGGGCGTTGAGATACCCGAAGCGATGTCGCGTGCGACGGGTCCGTCGGTCTCGGTGGGCTGAACGCCTGCCCGACCGTCCATGGTCGCTCCCAATCCACTCGGTCGAATGCCGCAATCAGGATAGGTCATGGCGATAAGGCGCATCAGGCATGATCAGGGCACAGACCCGCGCATTCCCACCGTTGCCTGATCGCAGGCGGTCTCCGGTGCGACGGGCCGGGCCGGCGGGCGCCGGAAGACCCGGGCTCCGCCCGGATCGCGGCGGCGCCGCGTTACGGCGCGGGAATCAACACCCCGACCATCCCGAGGCTGCGGTGGTACTTGCAGACGAACACCACGGGCTGCGACCCCATCCGAACCCGGATGGAGACTGCCCGGCCCCGGGCGATGTCCACGTCGATGTGTTGCGACGCGATCGCAACGTTGTGCAGCACTTCGCCGGTGTTGCGGACGGTCATCGTCACCACGCCGTGCGGGACACCGGTGATGCACGTCGGGCTGAACGCGGCGTTCGCGCCGTCGACCACGATCGTCGATGTCGCCCGCCGAGCGCCGGTGTTGGTGACCGGCGCGAGCCCGCGCAGCACCGACGCGCACGTGAAGCCCGCGTCGCGCGCTGAGCTGCACCCGCCAACCGTCACAATCGCCGACGCGAGCAACACCGACAACACGGCGCGCGTTCGTCGGTGTCGGCCTGCTCGCGCGTCCGCGCGCACGAGCACGTGTCGTGTGCGCATGCATCGCGTTACCTGCTGCTGCCAACGAGTGGCGATCTTCGTCTCACATTCCTCACGTGCAACATGAGGCATCATCCCACCAACGCGACCACGCGCGCCGCCGGCCCAACTTTGATTTCGACGCGGGCCGCGCTTCACTCTTGCGCGTCGCGTTGCCGATACCTCGCACGAATCTGCGTGTTCTCTGCGGTATCGATCGATGCACTCGAGTTCGCGGTGCGTCGGAGGGGAGTCCGCTATGCACTCATCGTCGACTTCGCGCGCGCGTACGCACTCGATCGGGCGCTCGTTCATCGTCGCAACCGTCGTTGCGCTGCTGGTCACGACCGTCACCGCCGCGTCGGCGCGAACGTTCTCACGGGGAGGCGCGGGGAGTCACTCGCCGGCCGCACCGCCGGCGCCGCCGCTCGTGTTCTCGAGCATCGACGGGTCGGGGAACAACCCGTGGCATTCGGCGTGGGGTGCGGCGGGGACGGATTATGTGCGGGACGCGCGCACGAATTATGCGGATGGTGTTTCGGCGATGGTGAGTGGGCCGAACGCGCGGTATATCAGTAATCGGATCTTCAACGACATCGGCCAGAACGTGTTCTCGGAGAACAACATCTCGCAGTGGGGTTGGGCGTGGGGGCAGTTCTTGGATCATGACATGGGTTTGCGGGACGAGACGCCGGCCGAGGATGTGTCGGTGCCGTTCGACGCGAGTGATCCGTTGGAGTCGTATTCGAATGGGACGGGTTCGATCGCGTTCAACCGAACTCCGGCCGCGCCGGGTACGGGGGTGTCGTCACCGCGTCAGCAGGTGAACTCGTTGAGCAGCTATCTGGACGCGTCGAACGTGTACGGCGTGACCGCAGCGCGGGCGAGTTGGTTGCGCAATCCGGACGGGACGTTGATGCTCCCCGACGACTATCTCCCCAAGGAAGGCGCGCGTGGTGACGCGACGACGGCGCCGGCGATGGACGACATGGGCCCGTTGGCGGGCGATCCGGCCGATGCGGTCGTGGCCGGCGACGTACGCGCGAACGAGAACATTGCCCTGACCGCGATCCAGACGTTGTTCGCCCGTGAGCACAATCGGATCGTGGCGTCGTTGCCGAGCTCGTTGACCGGTGATCAGAAGTACGACATCGCCCGGACGGTGGTGGGCGCGGAAGTGCAATACATCACCTACAACGAGTTCCTCCCCGCGCTCGGGGTCCGGTTGGGCCGATACCGCGGGTATGACCCACACGTGAACGCGAGTATCTCCGACGAGTTCGCGACCGTCGGCTACCGGGCCCATTCCATGGTGCACGGCGAGTTCGACGTCGACTTCGACGGCGGCGAATACAGCGCCGCGCAGTTGAGTGCCTTCGCCGCCGACGGGATCGCGGTGACCAACACCCCCACCGATCACTCCCTCACGATCCCGTTGTCGGTCGCGTTCGGGAACCCCGACCTGTTGGCCCAGGTCGGTCTCGGTTCCGTCCTCGCCGCGCTCGGCGGTGAGCACGAGTACAAGAACGACGAACAGATCGACAACACGATGCGCAGCGTCCTGTTCGAGGTTCCCAAGCCCGGCACCACCGACCCGACCGCGTGTCAGACCCCGGTGGTCGATCCGCGCTGTTTCACCGATGTCAGCGACCTCGGCGTCGATGACGTGATGCGGGGCCGCGACCACGGCATGCCCACCTACAACGACCTGCGCCGTGCGTATGGCCTGCGACCGGTCCGATCGTTCACCGAGATCACCGGCGAAGCAACCGACCAACTCCCGGCCGGGCTCACCATCAACAACCCGCACATCCTCGACTTCACCCAACTCCTCGACGCTCACGGTCACGTGATCGACCCGACCAGCCCCGACGCCCAAGAAGACGCCGTCACCGGCATCCGCCGCACCACCCTCGCGGCGCGCCTCAAGGCCATCTACGGCAACGTCAACAACATCGACGCGTTCGTGGGGATGGTCTCCGAGAAACACATCCCCGGCACCGAGTTCGGACCACTGCAACTCGCGATGTGGAACACCCAGTTCACCCGTCTCCGCGACGGCGACCGGTTCTTCTACGCCAACAACCCCGCCCTCGACCAGATCGCACACCGCTACGGCGTCACCTACCAACACACCCTCGCCGACATCATCACCCTCAACACCGGCACCCCAGTCGATCCCGACGTCTTCCACGCCACCGACACCGCGGCTCCGGC
>CAZLEC010000094.1:0-10874 GCA_964558245.1 uncultured Burkholderiales bacterium
CCTCCGCCAGCAAGAACCCCGCGAACGAGATCCGCTCGGAGATGGCGCCCGTGATGATGTAGCCGGCGGTCTCCATGAACACGACCTCGAACAGGAACAGCACCATGACCCCGACGTCGTAGGTGCCGCCGCTCTGCAGGAAGAAGCCGTGCGTGCCGATCAGGCCGGCGCTGCCGTGCCCGAAGATGCCGCTCAACGGGCTGACGCCGCCCAAGTTCGCGATCGGCGCGATGCCGCCGAACTGGAACGCGAACCCGACTGCGTAATAGGCGAGCAGCGCGACGGCGAACGCCGCGATGTTCATCATCATCATGTGCGCCGCGTTCTTGGCCCGGGTGAGCCCGGTCACCAGGAACGCGAAGCCCACCTGCATGAAGAGCACGAGGAAGCCGGTAATCAGCGTCCAGGTGAAGTTGATCGACACGCCGAGGTGCGCGCTCGACGACGCGAGGTCGTTGAGACCCGCCTGGGAGACGGGCACGTTCGTGGTGGTCTTGGGATAGTTGCCGAGCTGCGTGAACGCCGGGCCCGTGGTGTCGGCCGGGCTGTGATGGCCCCATGCCGCGCCGATGATGATGAGCGCGATGAACGTCATCAAACTCAGCGCGACGAACTTCTTGCCTTTCGACAAGGGGTTCCCCCTTCGGTAGTGGCCCGGCCCTGTGGCGAGCCCCGCGGGAACCTACGTAAGAGCCGTTCCAGATACGTGACAGAAATGTCACAGCCGTGTTAACAGAGCCGTCAGGAAGCGCGCACACTCCCGAGACACTCGCGGATAGTGGTGGTCTCGCTACGACACGCGCGGCGTCGGTTGGCGCGAGCCGGGCCGGGCCCGGCGGTCAGCGCGGGCCGAGGCGCCGGAGCGTCAGGGGCTGGAGGTCCTCCAGGCATCGCAGCCGGATGATCCGAGAATCGGCCGGCATGACGATCCCGAGGACGCACTGGCGCTCGATCCACTCGTGCAGGAGCCGGAACCCGGGATCCGACTCGTTGATCGCGATCGAGAACTCGAGGGCGACGAGCTGGGCGCCGTTGACACCGTCGGCGTCTTCGCCCTCGGGTGCGTCGGTCGCGACGAGATCCAGCTGCGCCGTTTCCGGATCGGTCATCGTGAGCGAGCGCACACGCACGCGCGGGACGTCGTGGAGGAGCTCGACATCCGCGCGCACGCCCATCCCGCGCGCGGGGACCAGTTGCGCTCGCCGCCGCCAGACCGTGATGCCGATCACGCTCACGGCGGCGAGCCACACCAGAAGAGTGATGAAGCCCGTGATCCCGTGATCCTAAGGAGCGGCGGTCGGCGCGCGCGGCCGGAGCACAAGATTCCGCGTCAGCCGGCGACCATGACGCTCGGTGTGATGGAGAACCGCTCCAGGATCGCGGCTTGCACCTCGAGGACGGGTTGCGTGGCGTCGATCGTCGCGACGAACTCCTTGCGCTGGAAGATCTCGATCACCGGTCGGGTCTGCTCGTGGTACTCGGTGAGCCGAACTGCCAGCGCCTCCGGATTGTCATCCGGGCGAGCCGCGAGATTGCCTCCGCAGATGTCACACATGTCGGGTTGCTTCGGCCGGTCGAGCATGAGGTTGTAGTCGAGCCCGCACTGGGAGCACAGCCGGCGCGCCAGAACGCGGCGGTGCACTTCCTCGTCGGGGAGCGCCAAATTGATGACGCCGTCGATGTCGTAGCTCTCGAGGAAGAACTCGGCTTGGCCGGCGTTGCGCGGGAACCCGTCGATGATGAATCCGAAGTTCCAGTCGTGTGCGGCGAGACGGTCTCGCACTACGGACTCGACGAGGTCGTCGTCGACGAGATGCCCGGCGGCCATGACCCTTCTCACTTGGGCCCCGAGCTTCGTGTGGTGTTGCACGTTCCAACGGAACACGTCGCCCACGCTGATGTGTTCGAGGTCGAGGCTCTCGGCGAGCAACTTCGCCTGCGTGCCCTTGCCGCTTCCCTGGATGCCCATGATGATGAACTTGCGCATGAGTCCTCTCCGTGCGGCTGCTCCTGCTGGAGGTGCTCCGTGGTCAGAGGATGAAGAGCATCTCCTGGTAGGTGGCGAGCGGCCACAGGTCGTCGGCCACCAACGTCTCGAGCGCGTCGGCCGCAGCCCGCACCGTGCTCATCGCGGGCAGGAGCACCTCACCGGCGTGATGCGCTTCTTGCTCCACTGTCGATGCGTTGTCGTGTTCGAGTCCGGACCGCAGCGTAGCGACGCCCGAGCGCAATGCTCCGATCAAGGCGGAGACCTCGTCGAGGGCCCCGGTGTCGGCATCGACGCCGACCGCCTTGAGGCTGGCGACGTTGGTCGCGAGCTCGGTCTGGTATCTCGTTGCGGCGGGCAGGATGACGGTGGTCGCCATCTTGAGCGTCAAGCGAGCCTCCACCCCGATGCTGAGCGCGTACTGCTCCAGGGCGATGTCGTAACGGCTGTGCATTTCCCGGTGGTTGAACACGCCGTAGCGGCTGAACAGGTCCATCGCCTCGTCGGTGATGAGCTCGGGCAGCGCGTCGAGCGTCGTGCGGAGGTTCGGCAGTCCGCGAGCCGCAGCTTCGACCTGCCAGTCGTCGGTGTAGCCGTCGCCGTTGTAGACGACCGCCCCGTGGTTCGTGATCACATCCTCGAGCACCTTCTGCACCGCGGCGTCGAACTCGGAGCCACCGGCCACGAGCGACTCGATCTCGGTGGCGAGGTAGTCGAGGGCCTCCGCGAGAATCGTGTTGATCGTCACCATCGGACCGGCGATCGACTGCAGCGATCCGGGAGCGCGGAACTCGAATCGGTTGCCGGTGAACGCGAACGGGCTCGTGCGGTTCCGGTCGCCGGGGTCGGTCGGAAGCACCGGGAGCGTGTCGACGCCGATCGTCAGCGTCCCCTTCTCCTTCGACGTCGTGGCGCCGCCCTTGGCGATCTGGTCGAAGACGTCGGTGAGCTGGTCGCCGAGGAAGATCGAGATGATCGCGGGCGGGGCCTCGTTGGCTCCCAGGCGATGATCGTTGGTCGCCGACGCGACTGACGCGCGGAGCAGGCCGCCGAACTTGTGCACTGCTCGGATGACCGCCGCGCAGAACACGAGGAACTGTGCGTTTTGGTGCGGGGTGTCTCCCGGGAGGAGCAGGTTGCCCTCGGTCGAGTTGCCGAGCGAGAAGTTGACGTGCTTGCCCGAGCCGTTGATGCCCTCGAACGGCTTCTCGTGGAACAAGCACTCCATGCCGTGCTTCTGTGCCACTCGCTTCAGTATCACCATCAGGAGTTGCTGGTGGTCGGCGGCGACGTTCGAGCGTTCGAACATCGGCGCGAGCTCGAACTGGCCCGGCGCGACCTCGTTGTGGCGGGTCTTGGCCGGGATGCCGAGCTTGAACAGCTCGCGTTCGGCGTCGAGCATGAAGGCGAGGACGCGCTCGGGGATCGCCCCGAAGTAGTGGTCGTCGAACTCCTGGCCCTTGGGCGGCTTGGTACCGAACAGCGTGCGGCCGCTGTTGAGCAGATCGGGACGGGAGACGAAGAAGCTCCGGTCGATCAGGAAGTACTCCTGCTCCGCGCCCGCGAACGAGACGACCGCGTCGGGCTTCTCGTGGCCGAAGAGGCGCAACACGCGCTCGGCCTGCTTGGCCATCGCCTGCTGGGAGCGCAGCAGGGGCGTCTTGTGGTCGAGGGCTTCGCCGGTCATCGAGACGAACACGGTCGGGATGCAGAGCGTGTTGCCGTTGGGGTTCTCGAGGATGTACGCCGGGCTGGTCACGTCCCATCCGGTGTAGCCCCGCGCCTCGAACGTCGCTCGGAGCCCACCGTTGGGAAAGCTCGACGCATCGGGCTCGCCTTGAATGAGCGTCTTGCCCGCGAACTCGGCGATCGCGGAGCCGTCGCCGCCCGGCTCGAGGAAGCTGTCGTGCTTCTCGGCGGTGAGACCGGTGAGGGGGTAGAAGACGTGCGCGTAGTGCGTCGCGCCCTTCTCCATCGCCCAGTCCCTCATCGCAGCCGCGACGACGTCGGCGACCGCAGGGTCGAGCGGTTGCGAGTGATCGATCGTCGCCATGAGCGACTTGAACACCGGCTTCGGCAGCCGCTGCTGCATCACCGTCTTGGTGAAGACGTTCAGTCCGAAGATCTCCCCCGGTGCGTCTTCGGTCGTGAAGAAACTCGCGGGCGTCTGGAAGGCCTTGGTGGCCTCGATTGCCTGGCGTCGCGCTGTGCTCCCACTCATCGATCGCTCCTCCGCGGTCGCGCGCCGAACTACGCCCGGCGTCGAGAACGGCCGAAAGGCCGCTCGTCTAGACGACACTTGCAGGCGCAGGCTAAGCGCCGCGCGTGTCGAGAACGTTTCCGCCTCATGAAGCGCGCTACCGCATGCGGCGTTCGCGACAGCTTTCTGACTGTCACGAATTCGTAATCGCGTTCGGCTCCGCGATTCGTAAAACACCGGGCTGCGTCGTTAATACCCCCGTCACATTTCTCGACGTTCACGGAAACGCGTCGGTCGTACGTTCAGATTCTGCAAGCGACGATTCAGGTTTGCCTTGCTCGCGGTCAATGCCGACCGCCACGTGCCGTGACGACGACTTGGGAGGACCGATGGCGGAGAGCATGACGGCGCCGGCCGGAGAGATGAAACGCAGTCTGACGTTGACCGGCGTGACGGTGAACGCGATGGCGTTGATCGCTCCTGGCGCGTTCTTGTGGACGACGTACCAGATCCAGGCGTCTCAGGTGTCGGGTAGCTCGGCCACGGCGCCGGCGATGTGGGGTGGGCTGTTCTTCGCCCTCGTGTTGGCGATGCTCACGGCGTACAGCTACTCGGAGCTGGCCCGCGCGTACCCGGATGCGGGCACGGGCTCGAGCTACTACTTCGCCGAGGCGGCGCTGTTGGAGAAGGAAAGCCCGGCCCACCGGAAGTACGCCCGTTTCGCCAAGCTCTGGATCGGCTGGATCAGCCACCTCTACTACTGGCTGTACCCGGGGATCATGGTGGCGTTCACCGGGACGCTCTTCGGCTACATCTACGCAACCGTCGCGCACCACAACCTCACGTGGTTCCCGCTCGCGGTGATCTGTGTCGTGTTCGCGTTCGTGTCGGGTTACATCGCGTACCGCGGGATCTCGGGCTCGACGATGACCGCGATCATCATCAACGTGATCCAGATCACCTCGCTGCTCGCGGTGAGCGTGATCTTCATCGCGTACCGCATCGGGCACCACAACAAGGTGTACGAGATCTCGAGCGCGATGAAGGTGATCGTCCCGAGCAGCTTCATCCACGTGCTGTACCAGGGCACCATCGCGATCCTGCTCCTCGTCGGCTTCGAGTCGGTCACGGCGTTGGGTGCCGAGGCGATCAACCCGGAGAAGGACATCAAGCGCGGCATCCTGTTGTCGCTGCTCATCCAGGGCGGCATCTGCTATCTGATCGAGTACTTCGCCGCGAACTTCGCGGCAGGCTCGGGCACCGAGCCTTACGCGAAGGCCGCGCTGGACCCTGCTCCGATGGGCACGATGCTCAAGGCGGTAGGCGATCAGATGCTCGGGAACACCGGCACGACGATCTCGCTGATCGTCGCGGTCACGGTGCTCCTCGCTTTGATCGGGACCACGCTCGCGTGCTTGAACACCGGGGTGCGGGTCACGTACTCGATGGCCAAGGACAAGGAGATGCCGAGCATCCTCGGCCTGTTGCACGGCGAGTTCGCGACCCCGCACGGCGGGATCTGGGTACTGACCGCACTCTCCGCTCTGATCGGCATCTATGCGGTCGACCCCTACACCGTTCACCCGATCACCCAGGTGACGCTCGCGTCGAACACGGGAACCTTCCTCGTGTACGGAGCGACCTGCATCGTCGCGGTGATCGCGTTCTCGCACCGGCACGACAAGCACATCTTCAAGCACTACCTCGTGCCGATACTTGGGGCGTTGATGAACGTCGCGATGCTGGCGGCCGTGGTCTATCTCGCGGTCAAGGCCGGTGGCGAGGGCGCCTCCGACGCGTACAAGGCGCTCGGTACCGTCGGCGTCTGGATCGTGCTCGGTGCCATCTGGTTCGTGCTCAACCCCGGCTCGCGAGGCAAGAAGATGCTCGACACGAGCGCACCCAAGCGGGAGCAGGTGCTCACGACGAGCTGACGAGACGGAGGCGTAGCGTACGGCCGGGTCCGCGCGTCGGGCCCGGCCTTCGCGTTCAGCGAGGTGCTTTGCCGGTGCCGCGCTCGTGGCGCGTAAACGTCACGGCGGCGCCCCGCATCCACAACAGCCCCACGCCTATGAAGAAGATCGCAGGAATGAACTTCCAGCTCGCGGTGAGCGTGCTCAGCGCGATGACTCCGCACGCGATCCAGACGAGGCCGGTCGCCGCGAGCATCAGCGGTGACGACGGCCGCTTGCCGACCTGGGGCAGTTGGGGTTCCGGCGTCGCCTTGCGACGGTCGGGACGACGGGCGCTGCTCACGCCCGCATCGTACCGGCCGACGACGCGAATTCCATGAGCGACCGGGGCTGTGAGGCGGGTGGTGGGAACGGTGCGATCCGCGCGTCGGGGACGTTCGCGAAGTTCGCCTACGGACTCGTGAGCGAGCGCGGTCCGCTCCGCGATCACAACGAGGACTGTGCCGGTGCGTTCGTCTCGACCGCGCCCGACGACTCGTGGGACCGCGGGCCCGTGTTCGTCCTGGCCGACGGCATGGGCGGGCACGCGGCGGGAGAGGTCGCGAGCCGGCTCGCGGTCGACACGGTGCTCGCGCGCTGGACCGGCGGCGAGCCGCTCCTGGCCCCGCAAGGTCTGCGTACCGTCGCGAGGGCGGCGAACGAAGAGATCATGAACGCGGCGCGCGAGCCCGGGCGGCGCGGCATGGGAACCACGCTGCTTGCCCTCTCCTTCGCGGGGCGGGAAGCACACATCGCGCACGTCGGTGATTCGCGTGCCTACCTGGTGCACGACGGCGGGTGTCGGCAGCTCACCAATGATCACTCGCGCGTCGGCGAGATGCTGCGCCGGAAGTTGATCACTCCCGAGCAGGCCGCGAAGCATCCGGCCCGATCGCAGCTCACGCAGAGTCTGGGCGCCGATCCCCTCGTTCGTGTCGACTTGATACGAGAAGGGTTGCAGACCGGTGACGTTTTCGTGCTGTGCTGCGACGGCATCTGGGACGTCGTCACACGCGCGGAGATCGCCGAAGCCGTCGACGAGCTCGGCAAGACCTTGCGCCACCCGAGCGAGCTCGCCGAGCACCTGGTCACCATCGCAATCAATCGGGAATCGGCTGATAACGTGACCGCGCTCGTGGTGCAGGTGACGAGCGACCAGCCGGTCCCGCCTGCGTCTCGGCGATCCCTCTTCTCGCGGCGGCGGCCCTGATGCGTTTCTCACCCGGATCCACCGTCGACCACTTCGAGGTCCTGGAGGAGCTCGGCGAGGGCGCGTACGCCGAGACGTACAAAGCGCGCGACACGCGTTCCGGCAGCTTGGTGGTGCTCAAGTTCCCTCACCCCAACCTGTTCGCCGACCCTGCGATCTTCCAACGGTTCCAACGCGAGGTGAAGATCGCGCGCACGCTCGATCACCCCGGCGTGGTCCGGAGTCTCGACGAAGCCGAACACCGGACCGAGCCGTATCTCGTGCTCGAATACGTCGAAGGCGACGACTTCCGCCACCACGTGCGCAAGATGGGCGGCCGGGTTCCCGTGCCCGTCGCGCTCGACTGGGGACGCGAGCTCGCGGGCACCTTGCAGTACCTCCACGAACACGGCGTCACGCACCGCGATCTCAAGCCCGAGAACTTGCTCGTGACCACCAACAGCCGGATCAAGGTCATCGACTTCGGCACCGCGTTGCTCACGGGCGCCAAGCGACTCACGTGGCGTCACCTGACCGACGGCGTCGGCACCCCCGACTACATGAGCCCGGAGCAGATCCAGGGTGAGCGCGGCGATCCTCGCAGCGACATCTACGCGTGGGGGGTCATCATGTACGAGATGCTCGCGGGCCGACCGCCCTACACCGGAGACAACTGGATGGCCGTGATGGCCGGGCATCTCACCCGCAAACCGGAGCCGTTGCCGAAGTTGAACCCGGAGGTTCCCGCCGCCGTCGATGCCGTCGTCCGCAAGGCCTTGCGTCGGTACCCGGACAACCGGTACCAGTCGGCCGCGGAGCTGCTCGCAGATCTGGAGCACATCGACCAACTCGATCTGTCGACCTTCGACTTCTCGTCGGAGGCGCCGATGGGCGGCATGGCGGCAATCGAATCCACGAAGCGGATCTGGCAACTCATCGGAATCGTCGCCGCGTGTTTCATTCTCGTCTGCACGCTCGTGATCGGACTGACGGTGGCCCTGCGATGACGATCGACTGGTATCTGTGCAGCTTCGTCGACGTGTTCGGCCAGACCGGCTCGCTGGCCCTTCCGGCGGCCGCGTTCGACGACGCCGTCGTCAACGGTGTCCCGTTCGACGGGTCCGCCCTCGAAGGTCGCGCGCGGGTGCTCGAGTCCGACATGCGGTTGCGGCCCGACCCGGCAAGTGTCGTCGAGCTCGTTGGCGGCTACGCGCAGGTGTGGTGCACGGTCGTCGATCCATCGGGCGCGGCGTGGCCCGTCGATCCGCGAACGGCGCTCATGCAAGTGCTCGATCGCGTAACGGATCTCGCGGAGGCGATGCAGTTCGGTGCCGAGCTCGAGTTCTACCTGATGCGCGCCGACGGGGAGCCCGTCGATCGCGCGCGCTACTACTCCGATCTCGACGGCCCCGGCGCGGAAGTCGTGCTCGACGTCGCCTCGACACTCGCCTCGCGGGGTGTGCCGATCACCGCAGTGCACTCGGAATCCGGGCCGGGCCAGTACGAGCTCGATCTCGGCCTGCTCGCGCCGCTCGCCTTCGCCGATGCGGTCGTTCGCACGAAGGATGCGCTTCGCCGCGCCGCGCGCCGCAACGGGCTCGCGGTCACGTTCATGGCCCGGCCGATGCCTGGCGAGCCCGGCTCGGGGCTGCACGTCTTGCAGTCGTCGTCGTTGCTGCTCGGCGCCGACGGCAAGCTCACCGACGCCGGGCGCGCGTTCGTGGCCGGTCAACTCGCGCACGCGTCGGGTCTGTGCGCGCTCGCCGCGAGTACGGTCAACTCCTATCGCCGCCTCCACGCCGGTCCGGAAGCACCGGGTGCGGCGGTGTGGGGTCACGTGAACCGGGCGGCGCTCATTCGCATCGGCGCCGGTCCGGGTGCGGTGGTCGGCATCGAGTTCCGCGGTGCCGATCCGGCCGCCAACGCCCACCTGTTGGTCGCGGGCCTCGTCGCGACCGGCGCGGCAGGTGTCCAGGACGATCTCGACCTCGCGCCCGCGAACGAGGAGTCGACGGCCGGCTTCGATCCGTCGGTCGAGTCACAGCGATTCGCGCCGCTCCCCCGCACTCTTGACGATGCTCTCGATGCCTTCGCGCTCGACGACGTGCTGGCCGACACGTTCGACGCCCGGCTCGTACAGGTACTGCTCGACGGGCGCCGCGCCGAGACCGAGGCGTTCCGCGCCCATGTCACCACGTGGGAGCGCGACTGGTATCGCGACGTCTGAGCCGGCGCGCCGCTTCGCGACGCGACTGAGACTCGTGCGGAGCTGCGATGCCCCTGCGTGCGTCACGCGCTCCACGACGATCGCGAGGCCGATGAGCTGCACGGCGACGATCCCGTCGAACCACCAATGGTTGCCCGTCGCCACCACCGCGGTGATGGTGATGATCGGATGCGCGACGATCCAGCCCCGCCACCGGCTGTTGCTGAACACGATCACCCCGAGGGCGACGAGCACCGCCCAGGCCACGTGCACCGACGGCATCGCAGAGAGTTGATCCGGCCCGGGCGAGCCGACCCGCGCGTACACCGACTGGTGGTAGAGCGCGGGAGCGTCGACGAAGCCGAGACCGCTCGTGAGCCGGGGTGGCGCGACCGGGATGAGCTGGATCGCGAGCGCCGCGCCCGTGACGATCACCATCGTGTTGCGCACCTGCGGATACCGCTCGCGATGGCGCACGAACATCCAGATGAGGAACACGATCATGGCCGGGAAGTGCACCGTCGCGTAGAAGATGTTCAGGGCCTGCGTGAGCAACGACGACTTCAGCACGAGGTGCTGCACCGAGAGCTCTCCGGGGAGGTGCAGGTGCTTCTCGAAGTGGAAGATCCAGCGGCCACGCGCGACCGCGCCGGTGACTTGGAGCAGCGACAGGGTTCCCGCGAACTGCCAGAGGGCGTAGAGGCCGAGCACCACCGCGGTTTCGCGCGCGAACGAGAGCGCATATTGCACTCCCCGGTGGCGCGGCTTCGCGAACAAGCCGATCACGATGAGGAACGGGACGATGGCGAGCGCGGCCGCGAGCGCCAGCGCTGCTTTCCACGGCAGCCACATGACCCCCGGAGCGTACCGACGCCGGCCGCCCCCGGCCGGACGGCCCGAGGCGTCTCGGGACCACACGCCGTGTGGTCGTGAGACGCCTCGACGGTTCGGCCCGGAGTTAGCCTCGGGAGGATGTCGGAGAGCTCGGAGCGTTACCAGCGCATCGCCGACGGGTTCGCGGCTCGGGTGGCGGGGATTGGCGACGAGTCCGCGTGGGCGGCGGCCACGCCGTGCACGGAGTGGACCGTCCGCGACCTCGTGGGGCACGTGGTGTCGGTGCACCGCCAGGTCGCCGCCGGGCTCGACGCGAGCGCACCGCCGGCACCGGCGACCGACGCCGACCTCGCCGGCGCGTGGAACGACGCGACCACCGAGATCCGGGCGGCGTTGGCCGACCCGGGGCGGGCGTCGGCACCGGTGTCGGGCCGGTTCGCACCGATGCCCCTCGAGGACCTGATCGGCCGTCTCCTCTGCAGCGACACGCTCGTGCACACCTGGGA
>CAZLEC010000095.1:0-10792 GCA_964558245.1 uncultured Burkholderiales bacterium
CAATCGGAGTCCCGAGCCCCGGCTCGGCCATGTCGCTTCCCCTCGGTGCGAGAATCACGCATGCTCTTGGCGAGAGAGCAATTCTCGCTTAGCGTAATCGCCCTACCGAAGCCCGGGAGCGTGAGGCCATGACCTGGCACGAAGAGCAGCTGCTGATCGACGGCAAACTGACGCCGGCCGGCGGAGGCGCGACGTACGAGAACGTGAACCCCGCGACCGAGCAGGTCCTCGGCGTCGCGGCCGACGCGACGCTCGACGACGCCCGGCGCGCGATCACCGCCGCCCGGCGCGCGTTCGACTCGACCGACTGGTCACGCGACCACGCGTTCAGGGTGCGGTGCCTGCGCCAGCTGCACCAGGCGCTGCTCGACAACTTCGAGCCGCTGAGTCAGATCCTCGTGCAGGAAGTCGGCGCGCCGGTCTCCAGCATGAGCGGCCCGCAGCTCGCGGGCCCGACCGACGTCGTGGGCTGGTACGCCGATCTGCTCGAGGGCTACGACTTCGTGGAGGACCTCGGTGAGCGCGACACGTTCGCGGGCCGGCACCACCGGTGGATCGAGAAGGAGGCCGCGGGCGTGGTCGGCGCGATCGCGGCCTACAACTACCCCATCCAGCTCGCGCTCGCGAAGCTCGCACCGTCGCTCGCCGCCGGGTGCACCGTCGTGCTGAAGGGCGCGCCGGACACCCCGTGGGCGACCCTCGCGCTCGGCCGGCTCATCGCGGACTCGACCGACATCCCACCCGGTGTCGTGAACGTGCTCACCTCCACCGACAATGCCGTGGGCGCCGAGCTGACGACGCACCCCGACGTCGACGTCGTGTCGTTCACCGGCTCGACGCCGGTCGGTCGCCAGATCATGGCCGCGGCGAGCGCGACCGTGAAGCGCGTATTCCTCGAGCTGGGTGGCAAGTCTGCGTTCGTCCTGCTCGACGACGGCGACGTCGGCCTGGCCGCGATGTTCTGCTCGTACGCGACGATCTCGCACTCGGGCCAGGGCTGTGCCATCACCTCGCGCCTCGTCGTGCCCCGCGACCGTTACGACGAAGTGGTCGACCTGGCGCGTACGACGCTGGCCGGCGTCGCGTACGGCGATCCGACGAACCCCGCCAACATGATGGGCCCGCTCATCAATGCCCGCCAGCGCGAGAAGGTCGCGGGCTATGTCGATCGCGCGGTCGCCGACGGCGCCGAAGCGGTGGTCGGTGGCCGCTTCCCGGAACATCTTCCCCGCGGCTTCTTCTACGAGCCGACCCTGCTCGTGCACGCCGACGAGAACTCGGCGGTCGCCCAGGACGAGCTCTTCGGCCCCGTGCTCGTCGTGCTGCCGCACGACGGCGACGACGACGCGGTCCGGGTCGCGAACAACTCGATCTTCGGCCTCTCCGGCGCCGTCGTGAGCGCCGACCGCGAGCGCGCGCTCGCCGTCGCGCGCGGGATCCGGGCGGGCACCATGAGCGTGAACGGCGGCCTGTATTACGGGCCCGACGCGCCGTTCGGCGGATACAAGCAGTCGGGAATCGGGCGCGAGATGGGCGCAGCCGGGCTCGACGAATTCCTCGAGCGCAAGACGCTGGCCGAGCCGGCGACTTGAACGACCGCCGCTACCGGGTCGTCCAGTGGGCGACCGGCAACATCGGTACGCGTGCGCTGCGTGAGGTGATCCGCCACCAGCGGCTCGAGCTCGCGGGCGTCTTGGTCTACGACCCGGCGAAGGCCGGAGTCGACGCGGGCGTCCTGTGCGGTAAAGAACCCGTCGGCGTTGTCGCGACAGACGACCGGGCACTTGTTCACGCGCTCGGCGCCGACTGCGTGTTGTACATGCCGCGCGTCTTCGACATCGACGACGTCGTCACGCTCCTCGAAGCGGGCACGAATGTCGTCACGACGCGCGGCGAGCTGTTCGGCCGAGGCCGGCGCCTCGGCGAGGAGGCGCGTGCACGCGTCGTCGACGCGTGTGCGCGCGGCCGCTCCTCGATCTACGCGACCGGGAGCAGCCCCGGGTTCATCAGTGAGACCCTTCCGTACGCGCTCCTGTCGATGCAACGCCACGTCGATTCCATCGAGATCGACGAGTTCGCCGACATGTCCCGACGCGACTCACCGCACATGTTGTTCGAGCAGATGGGCTTCGGGAAGCCGCTCGAGTCGTACAACCCCAACCGCGCCGCGTACCTCGTCGGCGAGTTCAGCCCATCGCTGGCGTTGCTCGCCGAGGCCGCGGGCCGGCCGGTCGAGGAATGGACGGGCACCGGCGAGGTTGCGGCCGCGCGGTGTGCGACGGCGCTCGTCGCGGGCGAGCTTGCCGCCGGCAGCGTCGCCGCGCAGCGAACCTCCGTGGTCGGCACGACCGGCGGCGTCGAGTTCGTGCGGTTCTCGGCCAACTGGTACTGCACCACCGACGTGGAGCCTGCGTGGGATCTCCGACCGACCGGATGGCGGGTGCGCGTACGCGGCGATGCGCCGTTCGACGTCGACCTCACGTTCCCCGTGCCGCCCGAGGATCTCGGGTCGGTCACGCCCGCGTACACCGCGAATCGCCCGGTGAACGCGGTCCCCTACGTGTGCGCGGCGGCGCCCGGCATCCTCGCGACCACCGACCTCCCGCCGATCACCCCGGCCGGGCCGCCGCACTTCTGAGAACGACACTTCGTTTGTATGAGAGAGGCGTTCTCGGTTACCGTGCTTCTCTTGTCGAGCGGGTACGTGGGGCGCTGAGATGGCGGATCCGGTGTTCAGAGTGCTGCCGACCCTCGACGAGCCGAGCGCGTTCTTCTGGACGTCGGGCGCCGACGGGGTCCTGCGCTTCCTCCGGTGCTCCGCCTGCTCGTACCTGATCCACCCACCGGCGCCGGTCTGCCCGGAGTGCCACGGTCGGCGAGCCGAGCCCGCCGAGGTGAGCGGCCGGGGAACCGTCCACTCCTTCACCGTGAACCATCAGGCGTGGGACGGCACCGGCGACGTCTACGTGATCGGCCTCGTCACGATCGACGAGCAACCCGACGTGCGCCTCACGACGAACATCGTCGACATCGACCCCGACGCCGTGCACATCGGGATGCCGGTCGAGGTCGTGTTCGAGGACCACTCGCCCGTGTTCGTACCGCTCTTCCGCCCGGTCGGACGATGACCACCGCTCCCGAACAGCCAGGCGCAGATCCGCAGGCCCGGTCCGTCGTTCCGCGTCTCACGGGCGAGAGAGGGCCGGAGGTCGAAGCCGCATGAACATGCCGGTGATCTCCGGGATCGGGCAGTCCGCGATCGGGCGCAAGCTCGGCCGGGGCGAGCTCGACCTGACCATCGAGGCATCGCTCACGGCGATCGCCGACGCAGGGCTCGAGGTGGCCGACATCGACGGCCTGGCCGCGTACCCGGGCGGCGTGATGGGCGACTCCGGCGGGTTCGCGGGGCCCGGAACACCCACCGTGCAGGACGCGCTCCGTCTGTCGCTCAACTGGCACAGCGGCGGACCCGAAGGCCCGGCGCAGATCCAAGCGGTGATCAACGCGGTGATGGCGGTCGCGACCGGGCTCGCGCGCCACGTGCTCGTGTACCGCACCGTGACGGAGTCGACCGCGCAGGGAAGCGGAGGCCGCGCCGGCATCGGCGTCGGCACCAGCGGTGTGGGCGGGCCGTTCCAGTGGTCGCTGCCGTTCCGCGCGTACTCGGCCGCGAACTGGCTCGCGATGAACGCGCAGCGCCATTTCCACGAGTTCGGGACGACGCGCGAGCAGATGGCGCAGATCGCGCTCAACGCGCGGCGCAACGCAGGCCTCAATCCGAATGCGATCTTCCGCGAGCCGATGTCGATCGACGACTACTTCGCGGCGCGCATGATCACCACACCGTTCTGCCTCTTCGACTGCGACGTGCCCGTCGACGGGTCGACCGCGGTGGTCGTGTCGGTCGCCGAGCACGCCCGTGCGGTCGATCATGCCGTCGCGCGCGTCGAAGCGGTCGGCACCGCGCTGCGCGGCCGGCCGTCGTGGGACCAATGGGACGACATGACGACCATGCCGGCACGCGATGCCGCCGCGCACATGTGGTCGCGAACCGATCTCCGACCCGTCGACGTCGACGTGGCCGAGCTCTACGACGGGTTCTCGTGGCTCGCGATGGCCTGGCTCGAAGCGCTCGGCTTGTGCGGGCACGGCGAGAGCGGACCGTTCATCGAGGGCGGGAAGCGCATCGCGCTCGACGGCGAGCTCCCGCTCAACACGCACGGCGGGCAATTGTCGGCCGGCCGGCTGCACGGTTTCGGCTTCCTCCACGAAGCGGTCGTGCAGCTGCGCGGCGACGGCGGTGACCGCCAGGTTCGGGATCCCGAAGTCGCCGTGGTAGCAAACGGGGGCGGGCCGGTCGCCGGCACGATGCTGCTCACCAAACTCGCCTGAACGAGGAGACAAGACATGGGGACATTCAGCGCCTTTCGCTACGACGGCAAGCGCGCCCTCGTGGTCGGCGGAGCCACGGGTATGGGCGCGGCGGTTGCCGAGCTCGTACAGGACGCGGGCGCCGAGACCGTGGTGATGGACTTCGCCGAGGTCAAGCTCCCGGGCGCGAAGGCGATTCACGTGAACCTCGGCGAACAGGCATCGATCGATGCCGCCCTCGCGGAGTGCACCGGCAGGGTCGACGCGCTGTTCTCCTGCGCGGGCGTGGCCGACGGCACGCCCAACCTCGAGAAGATCAACTTCATCGGGCACCGGTACATGATCGACAAGCTCGTCGGCCGGGGCGACCTCGGGCGCGGCAGCGCGGTCGGCTTCATCTCCTCGGCAGCCGGTCTCGGCTGGGAGGCAAACCTGCCGCTGCTGAACGAGTACCTCGACATCTCCGATTTCGACGCCGCCGCGAAATGGGCGCAGGACCACATGAAGGCCGACTACATGTCGAGCAAGCAGGCCATCTGCGCGTACGTCGCGCGGGAGGCGATGGGCTTCCTCAAGCAGGGCATCCGCATCAACGGCATCTGCCCGGGCCCGACCGACACTCCCCTCGCCCAGGCCAACAAGGACATGTGGCTCGGTTTCGGCGCCGACTACCGCGAAGCGGTGGGCATCCAGGCCGCGACGCCGCTCGAGCAGGCGTACCCGCTCGTGTTCCTGTGCAGCGACGCCGCCGGCGCGATCACCGGTCAGACCGTGATCACCGACTCCGGCTACTTCCCTGCGGGCCAGACCGGGGCCTTCCCCGACGCGACGCCCGCGGTCAACTTCCTCCTCGGCCGCTACTGACCAACAACGAGGCCATGACTTCAACTCCTATCCAGGCGCAGATCCGCAGGCCCGGTCAGTCGACTGCCGCCACACGGGCGATCGAGGGCCGGAGGTCGCAGCCGCATGAAGATTGAATTCGACCCGTTCGGGGACGAGTACTTCAACGACCCCAGCGACGTGTACCGGCGCCTCCGTGACGAAGCGCCCGTGTACTTCAGCGAGAAGTACGGCTTCTACGCGCTGTCACGCTTCGCCGACGTGTTGGCGGCGCACCGCGACTGGGAGACGTACTCGAGCGCGCACGGCATCGACCTGTCGACACTGTCGAAGGACAGCGAGCTGATCCAGAGCTTCAAGAGCATCATCATGATGGACCCGCCGGAGCACGACCGGCTGCGGGCCCTCGTGAGCCGCGTGTTCACGCCGAAGGCCGTGACCGCGCTCGAACCGATGATCCGCGAGGTCATCTGCAGCTTCCTCGAGCCGCTCGACGACGCGACCGAGTTCGACGCGGTCGCCGACTTCTCCGCGAACTTTCCCGTCGAGATCATCGCTCGCCTGCTGGGCATGCCGGAAGCGGACCGTCAACCGTTTCGCAAACGCCTCGACATCAGCTTGCACCGCGAGCACGGACAGCTCGACATGTCGGAGGAGAACATGGCGGCGGTCATCGAGACCGGCGCGTACTTCTACGAGCTCGCGGTCGAGAAGCGCAAGAACCCGGGCGACGACATGATGTCGCGGCTGACGCAGGTCACGGTCGACCGGGGCGACGGGGTGGAGACCGGGCTCGACGACATCGAGATCACGGGCTTCGCCGGCCTGCTCGGCGGTGCCGGCGCAGAGACGGTCACGAAGCTGGTGGGCAACGCGGTGGTGCTGTTCGCGCGCCACCAGGAGCAGTGGCAGAAGATCCTCGACGACCCCGAGAAGATCCCGCGTGCGGTCGAAGAGATCCTGCGCATCCTGCCGCCCTCGCAGTACCAGGGTCGGTACTCCCACGCCGATCGCGACTTCGACGGCGTCACGCTCCCGGCCGGTTTCCCGGTGCTCCTCATCACCGGCGCCGCCACCCGCGATCCGCGCGCGTTCGAGCACCCCGACGAGTTCGACATCGAGCGGGTGCCGGGCATCTCGATCGGATTCGGGCACGGCGTGCACAGCTGCCTCGGCGCCGCGCTGGCGCGCATGGAGAGCCGCATCGCGCTCGAGGAGCTCGCCCGCCGCTGGCGGCGGTTCGAGATCGACGACGCCGGGCTCCGGCGGGTCCACATGTCGAACGTGGCCGGCTACTCGCACGTGCCGGTGCGCGTCACGCGCTGACTCCCCGGCACCCGCAGAGCCGAACTACGTTCTCCGGCGGGATCGCCCTATGATCAGAGGATGACTATCGGATCCGAGAATGACGTTTCCGAGCGGCGATGACGGAGAAGATCGCGCCGTTCCGGATCCGCGTCGACGACCTGGTGCTCGACGACCTCGCCGACCGCCTCGCGTGCACCCGCTTCCCGGACGAGATCGACGACACGGGCTGGGAGTACGGGATCCCGATCGGCTACTTGCGCGAGCTGGTCGACTACTGGCGCGACGGTTACGACTGGCGCGCGCAGGAGGCGCAGCTCAACGACCTCGATCACTTCTCCACGCGGATCGACGGCCAACAGATCCACTTCGTGCACTCGCGCTCGGCTCACCCCGACGCGTTCCCGGTGCTGCTCATGCACGGATGGCCGGGCTCGATCGTGGAGTTCCTCGACGTCATCCCGCGGCTGGCCGACCCCGAGTCCCACGGCGGGCTCGCGGCCGACGCATTCCACGTGATCGCACCGTCGCTGCCCGGTTACGGGTTCTCGGAGCCGACGCGCACGCGCGGCTGGGACACCCAGCGCATCGCGCGTGCGTTCACCGAGCTGATGCCGCGGTTGGGCTACACGCGCTACGGCGCGCAGGGTGGCGACTGGGGCGCCCAGATCGCGACGCGGATCGGCGCGCTCGATCCCGATCACTGCGCGGCCATCCACGTGAACATGCCCGTTGCCGCCGCGCCCGAGGAGCCGGTCGCCCTCACTGAGACCGAGCTTGCGGACCTTGCCGCGTTCCGCGAGTTCTCACGAGAGGAGTCGGCGTACGCGCTCGAGCAGGGGACGAAGCCGCAAACGCTCGGCGTGGCGCTCAACGACTCGCCGGCGGGCCTCCTCGCCTGGATCGTGGAGAAGTTCCGCGCGTGGAGCGACTGCGACGGCAATCCGGAGAACTGCTTCACACGCGACCAACTGCTCACCAACGTGATGCTGTACTGGTCGACCCGCACGATCACTTCGTCGGCGCGGCTGTACCGCGAGTCGAGGCAAGCGGATCTGCGCGGAGAAGCGCCGCAGTACGTCGGGGTGCCCACCGGCGTCGCGCGCTATCCGAAGGAGGTGCTGCGCTTCCCGCGGGCGTGGGTCGAGCAGCGGTACAACGTGACGCACTGGGCCGACATGCCGCGCGGCGGTCACTTCGCGGCGATGGAACAGCCCGCGCTCTTCGTCGACGACTTGCGCACCTTCTTCCGGACGGTGCGCTGACAAGGGGGGTCCCGATGGGACTGTTGGACGGCAAGGTGGCGGTGATCACCGGCGCCGGATCGGGGATGGCGAAGGCGTCGGTGCACGTCTTCGTGCGCGAAGGCGCCAAGGTCGTCGCCGCGGACATGAGTGGCGCCGAGAAGGAGACCGCCGCCGAGGCCGGCGCCGGCGTGTTGCCCGTCCACTGCGACGTGACGAGCGAATCCGACGTCGAGGCCATGTTCGCGGCCGCCGTCGCCGAGTTCGGCCGGGTCGACGTCGTGTGCAACGTGGCGGGTATCGCCGACGCCGCGATGATCGCCGACATCACGATGGCGCACTACGACAAGACCATGGACGTCGACCTGCGCGGGTTGCTCCTCGGCATGAAGCACGGGATCCGGGCGATGCTCGAGACCGGCGGCGGCGCCATCGTCAACTGGTCGTCGATCGGCGGGCTGAACGCCGCGCCCTATACCGGCGTCTACTCGGCGGCGAAGGCCGGCGTCATCGCGCTCACCAAGGCGGCGGCCGTGGAGTACGGAGCGCGGGGCGTCCGCGCCAACGTCGTGTGCCCGGGCTTCATCCACACCGAGGGCATGGGCGCCCACCCCGAGCACATGCCCGGCATCCTCGAGAAGGCCGCGCTCAACCGCGGTGGCCAAGCCACCGAGGTCGCCGAGGTCGCGGCGTTCCTCGCATCCGACCGGGCGTCGTTCGTCACCGGCGCGGTGATCCCGGTCGACGGCGGTTGGTCAGTGAAGCTCGCGTGATCTCCTCGGGAACGTTGAAGCCGTGAAGAGCGCGCCGTTCGAGTATCACGCCCCCGCCACGACAGCCGACGCGGTGGCGCTGCTCGCCGGACTCGGCGAGGGCGCCAAGGTGCTCGCCGGCGGTCAGAGCCTCGTGCCGATGCTCGCGCTGCGCCTCGCGGTGTTCGACCATCTCGTCGACGTCGGCCGCATCGCCGAGCTGCGGGGCATCGAGCGCCGCGCCGACACGTTGTGGGTCGGCGCGGGCACAACCCAGTCGGTCGTCGGTGCGAGCGCCGAGGTCGGGGCCGCGGTGCCGCTGCTGGCCCGGGCGACCGCGTTCATCGGTCACTTCCAGATCCGCAACCGCGGCACGCTCGGCGGGTCGATCGCGCACGCGGATCCGGCCGGCGAGTACCCGGCCGTGGCGCTGGCGCTCGACGCGAGCATGGAGGTCGTCTCGGCCGGCGCCCGGCGCAGCATTCCCGCGCGCGATTTCTTCGAAGGCTTCTGGACCACGACGATGCAGGCCGACGAGATCCTCGCCGGCGTGACGTTCCCGGTGTGGAGCGGCCGGTGCGGCTTCGCGATCGAGGAGTTCGCCCGCCGGCACGGCGACTTCGCGATCGCGGGCGCCGCGGTCGGCGTCGAGCTCGGCGCCGACGACCGGATCGGGCGCTGCGGCATCGGACTGATCGGACTCGGGTCGACGCCCGAACGGGCGGCCGCCGCCGAGGCCGCGATCACCGGCCGGCCGATCGCAGAGATCGATCCCGACGAGGTCGGTCGTCTCGCGATGAACGGCCTCGAGTCGGTTCCCTCCGACCTGAACGGCTCCGCGACCTACCGGACGCGGGTCGGCGCGGCGATGGTCGCGCGGGCGTGGGAACGAGCCGCGGCGGAGGCACTCGATGCCTGACGGCGCGGCGCAGATGCCGATCGCAGTTACGGTCAACGGCCGGGTGTACGCCGCGCCGGTCGAGCCGCGCCAGACGCTCGCCGACTTCCTGCGCGACGAGTGCGGTCTCACGGGCACGCACCTCGGATGCGAGCACGGCGTGTGCGGCGCGTGCACGGTGCTCCTCGACGGCGCCGCGGTGCGGTCGTGTCTGGTCTTCGCCGTCCAGACCGACGGCGCCGAGGTCACGACGATCGAAGGAATCGCCGGGCCCGACGGCGAGCTGTCGGCGGTGCAGTCGGCGTTCCGCGACTGCCACGGCCTGCAGTGCGGGTTCTGCACTCCGGGCTTCGTCATGTCGGTGACCGCGTTCCTGCACGACCGCGCCGACCCGACCGACGACGAGATCCGGGTCGCGCTGTCGGGGACGCTCTGCCGCTGCACCGGCTACCAGGGAATCGTCGCCGCGGTGCACCAGGCGGCCGGCGCGCCTCACGGCGAGGAGTCGCGATGACCGACGCGAGTCCCCTGACCGCGGCGCGATACGTCGGCACGCGCGTCCACCGTGTCGAAGACGCGCGCCTGCTCACCGGGCACGGCACCTACGTCGACGATGTCTCCCTGCCGGGGATGTTGCACGCGTGCTTCGTGCGCAGCCCGTACGCGCGCGCGGCGATACGCGGGATCGACACCGCGGCCGCGCTCGCCGCGCCGGGCGTGCATTTCGTGTTCACGGCGGCCGACCTCAACCCGGCGATGTTGGAGCAGTGGCACACCTCGATCGGCGCGGCGAGCCCGGAGACCCCGCGCCCGCCCCTCGCCGAGGGCGAGGTCCGCTTCGCCGGCGATCCCGTTGCACTCGTGGTCGCCGACAGCCGGTATCTCGCCGAGGACGCGGCCGAGCTCGTGGACGTCGACTACGACCCGCGGCCGGCCGTCGTCGACTACACGACAGCCGAGCACAACGACGCGCTCGTGCACGAAGCCCACGGCTCGAACGTCGTCGCCGCGCTCAACGGGCTGCCCGCGTCCGCGCTCGAGAGCGTCTTCGCGGCGTCGGCCCACGTGGTGCGCGAGACGATTCACCAACAGGCCTACGCGCCGGTCCCGATGGAAGGGCGCGGGCTGGTCGTCGACTGGTCGCGGCCGACCGGAGAGCTCACGATCTACGCGGCGACGCAGTCGCCGCACGAGGTACGCCTGTTCTGCTCGCGCCTGCTCGGGGTGCCCGAGCACCGGATCCGCGTGATCACGCGCGACACCGGCGGCGGCTTCGGTCAGAAGGTCCTGGTGCAGCGCGACGAGATGTGCGTGATTCTCACCGCCCCGAAGGTCGGGGCGCCGCTGAAGTGTGTCGAGGACCGCCGGGAGAACCTGCT
>CAZLEC010000096.1:0-10779 GCA_964558245.1 uncultured Burkholderiales bacterium
GATCGTCTGCGTCTGTCCGGAGACCGTCGTGACGGTGCGAGCCTGGTGGAAGTTCTGGACCGCGCCCTGGCTCACGAGCACGATCGTGAACACGATCGCGAGCGGTAGGAGGATCCGCACCGTCGTGCGCACGAGGTCGACCCAGAAGTTGCCGAACGTGTGCGTGCGCTTCCGCACAAGCCCACGGATCAGGGCGACCGCGACGGCCGCGCCGCACGCCGCCGACACGAAGTTGTGCAGCGCCAGGCCCGACATCTGGGAGAGGTGCGACATCGTCGACTCGCCCGAGTAGTTCTGCCAGTTCGTGTTGGTGAGGAAGCTGACCGCGGTGTTGAACGACAACACCGACCCGACGTCCTTCTGGTGGTCGGGGTTGAACGGCAGGTGACCCTGCAGCCGGAGCTGCATGTAGAGGATGACGACGCCCGCGAAGCTGAAGGCGAGCAGTGAGAGCGCGTAGGTGGTCCAGCGTTGTTCGCTGGTCTCGTCGACGCCGCAGACGCGATAGATCAGGCGCTCGACCGGGCGGAAGAACCGGTCGCCGGGAGCCTTGCCGTCTCCGTAGACCTTGGCCATGTACGAGCCGAGCAACGGTGTGCTGATCGCCAGCAACACGAGCAGCGCGACGAGTTGTGCCCACGCGGCGCCCGACATCAGAGCTTCTCCGGGAACAACAACGCGTACACGAGGTACGCGGTCACGAGCGCGCTCAACGCGAGCCCGATGACGCTTTCGATGCCGGTCATGCTGCTGCAGGCTCCGAGGTGGCGGGGTCGTCGACGACGGCTTCGGCCTGGAGGTCGGGGCCGATGATGCGTTCGCACGCGTGCACGAACACGACGGCGAGCGCGAAGAACGCGACGAGGATCGCTAGGAACAGGACGTCGGCCACGACGGGGCCTCTCTTCCGGTCGTCGCGCGGCCGTTGGTGGCCGTGCGGAGTCGGAGCGCGTGCTCGATCGAGTCGGGAGTGGTCGGGCGCATGTCGTTCCTTCTACGCCGGGCCCCGGGCGACCGAGCCGGTCATCACGCGGTTTTTGCGCGCGAGGTCCCGATCCTCACGCATCTTTAACGGAGCGCGACGCGCGCACGGTGACAGGGGACCGACTCGGGAATGCGCGATCTGCGCCTCCGGAGCGCACTCGCGGTTGCGCGTGCAAACCGGCTGCTTAGGCCGTATCTCCCGCCCGTACTGGCAGATGAATTGCCAGGGTGCCTGGCCTGGGCGATAACGTGTTGTTCGCCCGTTGTTTTCTCACCGAACAGGATGGCGAATGCCCGTCACGAAAAAGGCTGCGAAGAAGACCGCAACCAAGGCGACGAAAAAGGCGACCAAGGCTCCTGCGCAGCGCAAGCTCAGTGCCGCCCACAAGCAGGCCCTGGCCGAAGGTCGCACGATGTCGGCCGTGGTCGACCGGTACCTCTCAGCGGTCAATACGCCGAAGCGCCGGGGTCGCAAGGTCTCGAAGGCCGCATTGGTGCAGCGTCTTGCCGAAGCGCGAGCGAAGGTCAAGGCGTCGACCGGTGTCGATCGGGTCTTGGCTGCTCAAGACGTACGCGATCTCGAGACCCGCATTGCCAACATGGAGACGGCGAGCGGCGGCGACATCAAGAGCCTCGAGTCCGCGTTCGTGAAGATCGCCAAGCGGTTCGGCGAGAACCGCGGCATCGGATACGGCGCATGGCGCGACGCCGGTGTTCCCGCCGTCGTATTGAAGAAGGCCGGGGTCGCGCGCACGCGAGGCTGAGCCTCCTCGGGGCTCGGTGGCTAGAGTCGCGCCATCACATCGCGATTGACCCACCGCCGCACATCCTTGCGCATCGTCGCGGTCGCTTCGACCGCGATCATCGTGTCCGTCGCGCTCGCGGCGCCGGTTGTCGCGTTCGCGTCGAGGGCAACGCGCGCAGTCGTGCTCCGCAAGCTTTCGAGCGGTTCGGTCACCGCCACGTGCCCGAAGGGCGAGCACGTGGCGTTCGGCGGCCTGGTCGGCGAGTTCAAGGCCCCACCGAACGCCCCTCGCCATCCCGTGGTGTTCGCCGAGGGGATGCGCCGCACCGCTCCCGATCGATGGACGGTTTCCGGTCAGAACGGCGCGCCCGACACCGGTAGCCGGCTCACCGCGGTGGCGTACTGCGCTCGCGGCGCGGTTCCGGTCACCGCGTCGAACACGGTCGCCGTGGCCGCGCACCGGAACGGTTCCGTGACCGCGACGTGTCCGGCGGGGACGGTTGTCGTCGGCGGTGGCTTCGACTCCGGAGCGTCGCCGCAGCACTTGGAGTTGATGGTCCGCCTCGATCGCCCGACTTCGGTGCAATGGCGGGTGGTTCTCCGCAACATCGCCGCGACCGCGACCAAGATCACCGCGCTCGCCTATTGCGCGGCCGGTCCGGCGCCGACGGTCCACACGGCCACGGTGAAAATGGGCAAGAACAAGGGCGGCACCGCACGCGCGAGCTGCCCGGCGAACACCTCGCTCGTGTTCGGCGGCCTGATTGCGAACTCCCCGGGTGCGGGGCACCAAGCCGCGGATCTCGAGGCGTTCAGCTGGACGGCGTCTTCGACGAAGCAATGGGTCGTGACCGCCTTCAACGACGGTGGTTCGAGCGGCAACCTCGAGGCCCTCGCATACTGCCGTTGAGGCGACGCGAGATTGGCCGGCAAACCGCGGGTCCGCGTCGCGTCGATTTTGCCCAATACGAGGGCCGAAAGCCCGGCTATTCCGCCTAGTTCTCGTGGCGATCCGCCCGATACTGTGACGCTCATGGCCGGCCGCGCTCGCATTCCCGAAGGTCACCCGCGCTCGCGATCCCGCGCTCGGGCCCGTCGCCGGTTCGTCGGGGCCGCGGGTGTCGCCGTGGCCGTGTGCATCGCGCTGGCGGCGCCCGGCTTTGCGTTCGCGTCGAGGGCGACACGCGGCGTCGTCGTACCGAAGCTTTCGAGCGGGTCGGTGACCGCAACGTGCCCGAAGGGCGAGCACGTGTCGTTCGGTGGAGTCGTCGCCCAGTTCCAGGCGCCGCCCCGTTCGGGAGCGATCGTGTTGCCGGAGGGAATGCGGCGGACCGCCCCCGACCGCTGGACGGTCAGCGGTACGAGCTCTTCGGCCGTCACGGGGAGCCGGTTGACCGCGATCGCCTACTGCGCCCAGGGGGCTGTCCCCGCGTCGACCTCGGCCTCGGTGAAGCTCGAGGGCTCCTCGAGCGGCTCCGCGATCGCTGCCTGCCCGAGCGGAACCGTCGTGGTCGGCGGCGGCTACAACGCCGGAGCCTCGCCGACGCACAGCGAAGTCGTTGTGCGGCTCGACGCGCCGACCGCGAGGCAATGGCGGGTTACCGCGCTGAACATCTCGGGCGCGGCGACCACGCTGACCGCGCTCGCGTATTGCGCCCGAGGAGTCGCACCGGCGGTGCGTTCCACGTCGTTGACCCTGAACGCGCACAAGGGCGGCACCGCGCGTGTCAGCTGCCCGAAGGGCAAGTCCATCGTGTTCGGCGGCTTGGCCGCGCACTCGCCCCTGATCGGCAAGCAGAACGCGGTCGTTGCGCCCTTCAGCTGGACCGCGGCTTCGAACTCGCAGTGGGTCGTGACCGGCTACAACGCCGGCGACGTTCCGGGATCGCTCGAAGCGTTGATCTACTGCCGCTGACCTCTTACCGGCGCGGCTTGCGGGCCGCGAGCTGGGCCGCGCGATCGGCCAGCGCGGCTCGCACGATCTCGGCAGCCGTGCGTCCCGCGGTACGGACGTGCGTGTCGTCGCGCGTTGCGCGAGCGAGGATGAACGCGCCTTCGAGCAAGCAGAACAACGATATCGAGAGGCTCTGAGCTTGCGTCTTCGTCAAGCCGGCCTCGCGGAGCCGGGCGCGGAGCTGGGCGAGCCAGCCTTCGAACACCTCGGCGGTGGCCCGGCGCAGCGGCTCACTGCTGCTCGCGACCTCGAGGGCAACTGTCGCGATCGGACACGCGTCGGTGAAGTCGGTGTCGCGCACCGTGTCGGCCGCGGCTTCGAAGAACAGGCGGGTCGCGACGACCGGATCTTCGGAGGGCTCGTAGAACAAGTCGATGAGCTGCCCGTAGATCGCGCCCGACCAACGGATCGTCTCGGCGCCGAGCTCTTCCTTGCCGTTCGGGAAGAAGTGGTACAGCGACCCGAACGGCGCGCCGGCCGCCTCGACGATCTCCTTCACGCCGGTCCCGACGTAGCCCTGACGGCGAAAGAGCTCCGCGCTCGCCGAGATGAACCGCTCCCTGGTGTTCGCCACGATGTGAGCGTATCGCCGATCGCGGCCGACTAGCGCGATCGCTCTAGTGCTTCTAGAGTGATCGCTCTAGCCGTTCGTCGCAGCCGTCCGGGCCGCCGGGCGAGGGAGGGAGGCTCCGTGAAATCCGTGCAGCTCTCGAGCGGAATCATGGATTACGACGACACGGGCGGCGACGGACCCGTCGTCGTGCTCGTCGGCGGGCTCCTCATGGACACGACGCTCTGGCGCGACGTCGTGCGAAGGTTGACTCCCGCTCATCGGTGCGTGATCCCGGTGATGCCGCTCGGCGGTCACCGCCGGCCGATGAACCCGGACGCCGACGTTTCGCTGCACGGCCAGGCGGATCTCCTCGCCGAGCTCATCGAGCAGCTCGATCTGCACGACGTGACCCTCGTCGCGAACGATTGGGGCGGTCCGCAAATCACGGCGGTTCGTCATCCGGAGCGCCTCGCCGGCCTCGTGCTGCTCCCGCAGGAGGCGTTCGACAACATCCCGCCCGGCTTGCCCGGAAGGGCCGCCGGAATCGCCGGCCGCATGCCGGGTGGGATCTTCGCGGTGACGCAGACGCTTCGGATCCCCTTCATGCGCCGGCTCCCGTTCACGTTCGGCTGGATGGCGAAGCGGCCGATTCCGGCCGACGTCATGAGCAGCTGGCTCGCCGGGCTACGCGGGAACCGTGGCATTCGTCGCGACGTGTCGAACTACGTGCGTAGCAGCGACTACGGCGGACTCGTCGCGGCGGCGGCCGAGCTCGCGCGTTTCGATCGCCCGACGCTCGTGCTGTGGGCTTCCGAAGACCGGGTGATGCCGCCCGAGCACGGGCGGCGGCTGAGCGACATCATCCCGGGCGCGCAGCACGCCGAGGTCGACGACGCGTACACGTTGCTGCCGCTCGACCGTCCCGACGCCGTCGCCGATCACGTGGCGGCGTTCGTCGCCGACGTGCGGGCGCGGGGGACCGCCGCTGGTCCGAGGTGAGCACGACGCGGTCGGCCGCGAGCTCACGAGGCGCCGGTCGAGGCCCCGGCGCTCCCGGCGTGATCGCGACGGCAGTGTCATGATGGGTCCGGCATGCAGAGAGACCAGTCCGCGTGAGCAGTCCCGACGGGTCGCCGCGGCCGGTGTCGGTCCGTGTCGACACCCAGGAGATCGTGGCCGCCTACCGGCGAGGGGCCCTCACCGAGCGGACGTCGCAGAATCGGTATCTCAAATGGCGGCGCGGGCAGACGACTCCCATCGAATTCCTCGTGCCGAGAATGTTTCGCGAGATCGTCGCGCAATGGCCCGATTACATGAGCGAGCAGCGCGGGCATCTCGATCTCTCGCCGGAGCAGCTGCGCGACCGGGTCCGTGCACTCGACCCGTGGCTGGTGCCGTTCCGGCTCGGGCACGACGTCTGCACGATCGATCTCGAGTCGAAGCCGGGGCGCCAGAACGCCGACAATTACTTGTTCCGCCGCGGTCTCATCACCGACACGGTGGCGGAGGTGCTCGGCGCCGATCTCGCCGACTCGACCGTCCTCGACATCGGATGCAACTCCGGGTTCTTCAGCCTCGACCTGGCCGCCCGGGGCGCTCGGAGCGTCGACGGCATCGACCTGCGAGTGGAGAACATCGCGCGCGCCGATTTCGTCAGGGAGCACTACGGCACGCAGCACGTGAGCTTCGCGGTGAGCGATGCCGACGACCTCCCCGTCGGCCGCCAATGGGACGTCGTGCTCAACCTCGGCGTGCTGTACCACGTGATGAACCCGCTGCAGCTCATCCGTCGCACCTACGAGCTGTGCCGGAGGTTCGCGATCATCGACACGGTCGTGCACCTCGAGCCGGTCTCGGCGTACTTCCTCTTCGGAGACAAGGACGCGGACCACCCGACCGAGGGTCGCGAGGAGTGCGAGCTCCACCCGACCTATCGGGCCGCGATCGAGACGATCAGGTTCGCGGGCTTCTCCGACGTCGTCGAGATCGTCGGCCAGGGGAGCGCCACCCATCCGCTCTACGCATCGGGTGGCCGCCGCTGCTTCCTCGCGATCAAGTAGCGGCCTGTACGCCCTCGGTGGAGGCGAAGGGGATCGAACCCTCTACCTCTTGCATGCCATGCAAGCGCTCTACCAACTGAGCTACGCCCCCGATGGGGGGTTCACGTTACCAGCCGGTTCACCCTGCCCTTCGTGGGGCGGCCACTACGCTCCGGCGCGTGACGGAGCGCACCGACGACATCCCCAGGCACCGGTACAACGCGGCGCTCGCGAATCGGATCGAGCACGAGTGGCAGGATCGCTGGGACGCCGAGCACGTGTTCTGGTCGCCGAACCGCACCGGGCTCCTCGCCGAGGATCCCCGCCACCTGGCCGACCGGCCCAGCCGATTCGTGCTCGACATGTTCCCGTATCCGAGCGGCGTCGGACTGCACGTCGGTCATCCGCTCGGGTTCATCGCGACCGACGTGTACGCGCGCTTCAGCCGGATGACCGGCTACAACGTGCTCCACGCGATGGGATACGACGCGTTCGGCCTGCCCGCGGAGCAGTTCGCCGTGCAGACCGGCACCCACCCGCGAGTCACCACCGAACAGAACATCGCGAACATGCGCCGTCAGTTGCGTGCGCTCGGGCTCGGCCACGACTCCCGTCGCGGACCCGCGACCACCGACGTCGACTACTACCGGTGGACGCAGTGGATCTTCCTGCAGATCTACAACTCCTGGTACGACGCGGACGCCGATCGGGCCCGTCCGGTTGCCGACCTGGTCGACGAGCTCCGTTCCGGCGCTCGGGCCACGCCCGACGACCGCGCGTTCGACGCGTTGTCGGCAGCCGAGCAGCGCGCGCTCGTCGACTCGTACCGGCTCGCCTACATCGCCGAGGCGCCGGTCAACTGGTGTCCCGGACTCGGAACGGTGCTCGCGAACGAAGAGGTCACCGGCGACGGGCGGAGCGAGCGCGGCAACTTCCCGGTCTACAAGCGTCCGCTCAAGCAGTGGATGATGCGCATCACGGCGTACGCCGATCGGTTGCTCTCCGACCTCGACGATCTCGACTGGTCGGAGTCGATCAAGTTGATGCAGCGCAACTGGATCGGCCGCTCGACCGGCGCGTTGGCGCGCTTCCCGGTCGATCTGCACGGCGACGTTGCGATCGAGGTGTTCACCACGCGGCCCGACACGTTGTTCGGCGCCACGTACATGGTGTTGGCGCCCGAGCACCCGCTCGTCGACGTGATCACCGCGAACGAATGGCCCGGCGACGACGTCGTGAGCGACTGGTCGAGCGTCGCGCTCGACGCGTGGAAGGGCGTGTTCGGCGCGACGGGCACACCGTCCGACGCCGTCCGCAGCTACCGCGAGTTTGCCGCCGCCAAGTCCGAGCTCGAGCGCCAGGCGGAGGGGCGCGAGAAGACGGGCGTGTTCATCGGCGCCTTCGCGGTCAACCCGACGACCTCGGAGCGCATCCCGATCTTCATCGCCGACTACGTGCTGATGGGTTACGGCACCGGCGCGATCATGGCGGTGCCCGCGCACGACGAGCGCGACTTCGAGTTCGCGCGCGAGTTCGAGTTGCCGATCGTCCCGGTGATCCGACCGAGTGACGACTGGCTGGCCGAGCGGGGCGCTTCCGCGGACGACGCGAGCACGTGGCCGGAGGCCTACGTCGGCGACGGCACCGCGATGAGCTCGGCCAACCGCGAGGTCTCGCTCGACGGGCTCCGGGTCGACGACGCGAAACGTGTGATCGGCGAGTGGCTCGAGCGGAAGGGCTTGGGCGCGCCGACCGTCACCTACAAGCTGCGCGACTGGTTGTTCAGCCGGCAGCGGTACTGGGGCGAGCCGTTTCCCATCGTCTACGACGACATCGGTCCCATCGCGCTGCCGGAGTCGATGCTGCCGGTCGCGTTGCCGGAGATCACGAATTTCGAGCCGGCAACCTCCGACGATCCCGACGCGTTGCCGCAGCCGCCGTTGGCGCGCGCCGCCGACTGGGTCGAGGTGGAGCTCGACCTTCCGGGGCCGGAATGGGCCGGCTACTCGGGCGACGCGGCCGACGCCGGTGCACCGCGACCGTATCTGCGGGAGACCAACACGATGCCGCAGTGGGCCGGGTCGTGTTGGTACTACCTGCGCTACCTCGATCCCACCAACGAAGACCAGCTCGTCGACCCGGCCGTGGAGCGCGAGTGGGCCGAGGGGACGCGGCTCGACGGTTCGCCGAAGTCGGGGTTGGTCGACCTCTACGTCGGCGGTGTCGAGCACGCGGTGCTGCACCTCCTCTACGCGCGGTTCTGGCACAAGGTCCTCTACGACCTCGGCCACGTGTCCACGCGGGAGCCGTTTCAGCGTCTCGTGAATCAGGGCATGGTGCTCGCGGCGGCGTACACCGACGCGCGCGGCGCCTACGTCGAGGCGTCCGAGGTGGAGGAGGGACGCGGCGGCGAGTTCCTCTACGGCGGTACGCCGGTGAGTCGTGAGTTCGGCAAGATGGGCAAGAGCCTGAAGAACGCGGTCACCCCCGACGACATCTTCGAGGAATACGGCGCCGACACGTTGCGCCTCTACGAGATGTCGACCGGTCCGCTCGATGCGTCGCGGCCGTGGAACACCTCCGACATCGTGGGCGTGCACCGCTTCTTGCAGCGACTGTGGCGCAACGTGATCGACGAGGAAACCGGCGAGGTGCGCGTGTCGGACGCGCCCGCCGACGACGAGAGCCGGCGGGTACTGCACCGCACGATCGCGGCCGTGGCAGGCGACATGGCCTCGATGGGCTTCAACACGGCGATCGCTCGTTTGACCGAATGCAACAACCACCTGACGCGTGTCGTCGCGCGCGACGGCGCCGCGCCGCGGGAGATGGTGCTGCCGGTCGTGCTGATGGTCGCACCGCTCGCACCTCATATCGCCGAGGAGCTCTGGGCGCGGCTCGGCCACCCCGACACGCTCACCTACGAGGCGTTCCCGACCGCCGATCCGAGCTGGCTCGTCGACGACGTCGTGGAGGTCCCGGTGCAGGTCAACGGCAAGGTGCGGACCCGGGTGGAGGTCGCGGCCGGCGCCGACGAAGCCGAGCACGAGCGCGTCGCGCGAGCCGACGCGCGAATCGCCGAGCTGCTCGCCGGCGCGACGGTGCACAAGGTGATCGTCGTGCCCGGCCGCCTGGTCAACTTCGTGATCAGCACGAGGTGATGCGTCTCTGAACCACACGACGTGTGGTTCAGAGACGCATGGGGCCCTGGTCACTGTCGCAGCGACGGGGTAGGGTCAACGCACTTCCTCCGGCATTTCCCCCTTCTGGTCTCGCGCGCCCGGAGGAGGTCATGTCCGATCCACTCGACGTTCCGCGCCCGCCGGGCGAAGGGTCGTCTCACCTCGCGGATCGCCTGCACTCGTTGCGCGGCGACGCGCGCATCGGCGCGGCCGTGGTGGTGTGCGTCGCGGTCGCCGCCGGTGTCGCCTGGTTCCGCGCGGGGGTCTCGCCGTCGGCTTCGGCGTCGGCGGCGCGCGCGCCCGTGACTTCCGGCACGTCCGGCGGGTCGCGCTTCACGGCGGGCGGCGAACCGTCGACGACTTCCTTCCCCGACGTCACGTCGACCACCAGCGGCGCGATCGTGGTCGACGTCGTCGGCGCGGTGCGCGCGGCCGGCGTGGTGAGCCTCCCCGCGACCGCGCGCGTGATAGACGCGATCCGGGCGGCCGGCGGAGCGACCGCGGGCGCCGACCTCTCCCGGCTCAACCTCGCCGCCAAGCTCGCCGACGGGGCGCGAGTCGCGGTGCCGCAGGTCGGCGCGCCCCCACCCGCGGTCGACCCCGGCGCGGTGAGCGGCGCCGGCGGTGGGGGAGAGGCGCCTCCCGGAGCGGCGAGCGACCCGGCGGGCGCACCTGCGCAGCCGGTCGACGTCAACTCGGCGACGGTCGAGCAGCTCGAGGCGCTGCCGGGCATCGGCCCGACGCTCGCCGCCGCGATCGTGCACGAGCGCGATCTCAACGGTCCGTTCCGAAGTGTCGACGACCTCACCCGGGTTCCCGGCATCGGCGACGGCCGTCTCACACAACTGCGCGACCTCGTGAGCGTCTGACGTGCGCGAACGCGGTGTGCTCCTCGGGCTCGGCGGGCTCGTGCTCGGGATCGTCGGGGGTGAACGCGCCGGTCCCGGATCGGCCACCGGATTGCTCGCGGTCGCCGTCGCGGCGCTCGCGGCCGCGTGGTTCGTGAGTGGTCGCGCCCGGCTCGCGGTGGCGGTGGTCGCGCTCGCGTTGCTCGGCGGCGCGCAGACGCAACGGGCGCTGCACGGTCAGGCGCGTTCTCCGCTGAGCTCGGCCATCGCGCGCCACGAGTCGCAGACGTTCGCCGGAGTCGTCGTCGACGATCCCCAGAGCGGAGCGTTCGACACCGACGCGTTCGTTCGCGTGGCAGTAGGTGGCACGCACCGAACGTTGTACGCGGTCGCGACCGGTGACGATGCGCTGCGCCTCCGCGTGCTCGCGCGCCGCGTCCGAAAGGGCCACGCCAACTCGGAAATGGCCGGCAT
>CAZLEC010000097.1:0-7551 GCA_964558245.1 uncultured Burkholderiales bacterium
GCCAAGCGACGAGACCGTGACGGTTATCCGTAGAATTACGTAGCTCCGCGACGGGCTGAAGCATGCTGAATGACGACAGTGAATGTCGCCCGGCGCCGCGGAAGCCTTTCAAGTCACGGCGCTGTGTGATGCACACATTGGCCGTGCGCCACGGGCGGAGTCGGCCGCCGTACCCTGATCGCATGCGACGGGCGCGCGCAGCCATCGTCACCGTAGTCATCGCCGTCCTTCTCGCCGCCGCGTGCAGCAACGGCTCGCACAAAGCAGCGCGGCCAAGGCCGGCGGGTCCCGCACGAGCTGCACCGAGCGAGTTCGCCATCGTGCTCGACGATGCCGGTCTGCATATTCCGCAGCGACGGCAACCGGCAGGGAGTTACCAGGTGTCGTTCAACGATCGGCGCTCCCGTAGGCGAGTCAAACAACGCGTCGCGGTAGCCATCTCGCCGAGCGGTCCACCGATTGTGCTGTTCACCGTCCCGGCCGGCACTCGCCGTACGATCGTGCTGCTCGCGAACGAGAGCGCCCAGGTTGCGATCAATGGGGTGGTGCAGTGGAAACGCTCCTGGGGCTTGAACATCGAGACGTCCAAGAACTATCCGACACCGGCGACGTAGCCGAATGAATCTGACCCGCGACCGCGCGGCGTGTCCATTCGGTCCAGTCGAGTCAGGGCGTAGTGGTGCTCGGGATAGTCGAGGCTCGTCGCGCTCATCGGGCGCGACCCGTGTTAGATGCCGTAAACGCGTAGCATGACCGTGCGTGCGTGCGGAGGATCTCGAGATCGTCGTGCGGGGACGGCGGCTGCACGCGCAACGTTGGGGATCTCGCTCCGCGCCGCTGGTAGTCGGGTTCCCGGGGCTCAGGGGCACAGCCGAGCGGTTCGCTTTCATCGGTGAGCACATTGGCGGTGACGAGTTGCAGCTGGTGGCTCTGGACCCACGCGGCCGCGGCAAGAGCGAGAAGTCGGCGCCGGGCAGCTACGGCTGGGAGAACCACGCCAAGGACGTTCTGGCCATCGCAGATGCGCTCGGCTTCGAGCGGTTCAGCACGATTGGCCACTCGATGGGTGGGTCGGTCGCGATGAAGACCGCGGAGCTCGACGCGAGCAGGTTGCACCGCGTCGTCTTGATCGACATCGCCGGAGGCGTCGATCGAAGCGTTGGTGCAGTGATCGCCGGCGAGATCGACGACTTGCGGGTGACCTACGACACGGTGGAGGAGTACCTCGCGCACGTCCGGTCCGGAGGGCTGGTCGAGCCGTGGAACGAGTACTGGGATCGTGTCCAACGTGCTGAGGTGACCGAGGTCGACGGTCGCGTCACGCACCTACGCCGAAGACGCGCAATTCCGGCAGTGCACTCGGGACCTTCGGCACTATTCCGGGATGTGGGGCGGATAGTCGATGCGATCATCAAGTTCTCCGCTGAGGGCCCGACACTCCCAGGATGGACCGTTCTCATTCGCAGCCTCGTGGGTCTCGGCGACGGCCGGGAGTCACGTCGAGGTTGTTGGCGCTGGTGATGTTGCCGGTGATCGGGATCGGGGTGTTGGCCGTCCACGACACTCGTGAATACCGTGCCAGTGCCGAGGCTGCCGCGCACGTCGGACGCGAAGTGGTGAAGATCGACGCGATGGTTCGGCTGTGGCAGACACTCTCGAACGAGTCGGTCTCGGTGACGCTCAACATGCGGGCGTCGGAGACGCATCTGTCGGTCGACGCGCTCGCTCGGGTTCTTGGTTACGGTCGCGCGACGGGCACTGCTGTAGCGCGCGCGGCTACCGATGCGGCGCTGGGCGCGCTGGTGGAGACCTCTCCGGCGCCGGCGGCCGCGATTGACGCGCTGCGCCGTGGCGTCGACGCGAAGACGATCGCCGCGCCCGTGGCGACTGCGTCGTTCCTCGCGTTGTGCGGGAAGGTGGCTGCCGCGATTGCACCCCGGCTGTCGAGTCTCGGACGCACCACCGAACGAGTCGGTGGCGGCGATCGGCTGACTGCCAATTTGGGACTGCTGCAAGCGACGGCCGATGCGCTGCAGTTCGACACCGCTCGAGCCAACGACCTCAGCGACCTCGTGGTGACGTCGACGCCGACCGATCAAGTGCCGAGTGCCTTGGTGCGCCTCGGCGCCGACAACGCGCGATACGAACTTGCCGCCACGGCGCTCGCGGCAACGCCCGATGCGACCATCGCCGCGGCATGGAAGAAGTTGACGATCCGTGCCGACGTTCGGGGCTACGAGCAGACCATCACCATGGTGGCGCAAGGGCGGCGCGCGCAGACGGCGAGCGGTCCGGCCGTGGTGATGTTCAAAGGTGCGGTGAGCCATTACACCGGACTCTTCGGTATCGTCAGCTCGGCGAGCCGGCTGGTCGAGCGGCAGGCCCGCGCGCTGCAGTCGTCGTCCGAGGCCACGTATCACCGCTGGCTGGTCGCGCTCGCGCTGATCGGTGTGTTCATGGCCGGGGTCGCGTTGGCTTTGGCGCGGTCGATCATTCGTCCGCTGCGCGCGCTGGCTGCGTCGGCCCGATCAGTGGGTGCGGGGCAACTCGCCGTCGAACCCGCGTCGGTGCACGGGCCCCGGGAGACGACGGTGGTCGGGGAGGCGTTCAACGATCTCGTGGCCAACCTGCGTCTCCTCGAAGGCAAGTCGCGCGCGCTCGCCGCCGGCGACTTCGACGATCCCGTGTTGGCCATGCCGCTTCCCGGCCGTCTGGGCGAGTCCATCGCCAGTTCCGTGCGAGTCTTGTCGGGTTCGATCGAAGAACGCGATGCGCTCCAACAACGGCTGAGTCACCAGGCCTTCCACGACATGTTGACCGGTCTCGCCAACCGGGCGTTGTTCCTCGACCGGGTCGAACACGCCCTGCGCCGCTCCGAGCGCCAGACAACGCCGGTCGCGGTGTTGTTCTTGGACATCGACGACTTCAAGACGGTGAACGACAGCCTCGGTCATGCGACCGGCGACGATCTCCTCGTCGCGGTGGGTGAACGGATCGTCGGCGCCGCGCGTGCCAGTGACACCGTCGCTCGCTTCGGCGGCGACGAGTTCGCGGTGCTCGTCGAGCCCGGTGACATGCCGCAGACCGCCAAGGAGGTGGCCGGCCGGATCGCCGACGCGCTGGAAGCGCCCTTCCGGTTGGGGGAGACCGATGTCGTGGTGTCGGTCAGTGTCGGGATCGCGATCGGTGCGTCGCTCGACGACACGCCCGCCGACTTGCTCCGCGACGCCGATATGGCCATGTATCTCGCCAAACGAAACGGCAAGGACCGGTTCGAGATGTTTCGCGTCGGGTTGCAGGACGAAGCATCGACGCGCCTTGCAATGACTGCCGACCTGCGACGCGCCATCGAGGATGCTCAGCTCGAGGTCTTCTACCAGCCGATCGTGACCGCCCACGACGCGATCCCGACCGGCGCCGAAGCGCTCGTGCGCTGGAACCACCCTCGGCGCGGGCTCGTGCTCCCGGCCGAGTTCATCGGTGTCGCCGAATCGACCGGGCTGATCGTCCCCCTCGGCAACTGGGTGCTCAACCAGGCCTGTCGCCAGACGCAAGCCTGGCGACAAGACGGCGTCGTCGACGACGACTTCTACATCGCCGTCAACCTGTCCGCGCGTCAACTCGCCGAACCGACTCTCGTCGACACTGTTATCCGAGCCCTCGACGATTCCGGGTTGCCGGCGAGCGCGTTGGTCCTCGAGATCACCGAAAGCACGCTCATGGTGAACTTCGATGCGGGGCTCGCGCGACTGTGGGCGCTCAAAGAGCTCGGTCTGGGTCTGGCGCTCGACGACTACGGCACGGGCTACTCGTCACTCAACCGCCTCGGAAAGCTCCCGATCGACATCGTCAAGATCGACAAGACATTTGTCGACCAACTCACGCTCAAGCCCGAAGGCGCCGCGGTGATCAAGAGCGTCATCGACGTGACGGCGGCCCTCGGGCTCGTCTCCCTCGCCGAAGGCGTCGAACAGAAGGACCAACTCGCCGCGCTCGACAACCTCGGCTGCGACAACATCCAGGGCTACCTGTTCGCCGAACCCATGCCCTCGGTGGCCGCCGCATCAACTCTGCAACAACTCCGAACCGCCCAGGGTACGAACGGTCCGCCGCGACGACCACAAGGCGTCACCGCCAGTCAGTGACATCGCAGTCGGCTGGACCTTCGCAGGCCTTCTCCGTTCACCCCGGGCGCGCCGCGTCCGTAGGGCCTTTGACCAGGTGACCTTGGTCTCTGTCGAGCCGGACCACTCCGGCGTACCTTCGTCGGAGAGCGTCAGGGCCGTGGCTCGAAGCTCGCGTTGATCGTGTACGGCGTGCGTCGGGTCTGGCTAGGGTCCCGGCGATGCCTTTCCTGTTCGAGGAGGCGACCGTGAACGAATTGCATGCTCGTGGGCGCTGGAGCGGTCGCGATGATGGTCGAGAAGGCTGCTGAGTGCCGGCCGACCGGCTGTCCCGTATTTTGGCCGAGGTGTCGGCCGAGGGTGACGGCGGGTGGTCGTCGAAGCGGCTCTGCGAGGCGACTCGCGACATTGTTGACGTGTCGGGTGCCGGGGTGATGCTGATGTCGGGTGACCTGCCAACCGGTTCGCTGTGCGCGACGAACGATGTGAGCTACCGGATCGAGGAGTTGCAGTACACGCTGGGCGAAGGACCGTGCGTGGACGCACATCACCAGAGCCGGGTTGTACTGGAATCCGACCTCGCTCGCCCGGGCACGCCTCGGTGGCTCGCGTTCACGCATCAAGCAGTGGACGCGGGAGTGCGGGCAGTGTTCGCCTTTCCGTTGCGGGTCGGCGCGGCCCGCCTGGGCGTGCTCGACCTCTACCGCGATCAGCCCGGCCCTTTGAGCGACGACCAACACGCCGACGCCATGGCAATGGCCGACGTGATCGCCAACTGGATCATCGACGTGCAAGCGAAGGCGGCACCGGGTTCGGTCGCCGACGAGCTCGAACACAACGCTGACTTCTACTATGTCGTGCACAACGCGGCCGGCGCGGTATCGGTGCAACTCGGCATCAGCGTCACCGAGGCACTCATCCAACTCCGGGCGCACGCGTTCAGTCACGACCGCCCACTGCGCGACGTCGCTGAAGACGTGATGGCCCGAAGGCTGGAGTTTTGATGACCGCCCTGCCGGCCACTGCCGCGTCGCCGCGGCTGCGCGGTCGCAGACCGGACAAGGAGGAGGGATCGAGATGACACGAGAAGCCGACGTTGTGCAGTCCCTCGTCGATCTGGCCGACACGCTCGTCGCCGACTACGACGTCGTCGACCTCCTGACCGGTCTCACCGACCGGTGCGTACAGGTGCTCGGCGTTGCCGCCGCTGGCGTGATGCTGGGCTCTTCGAGTGGTGACCTGCGGCTGGTGGCGTCGTCATCTGAGGCGATGCGCGTGCTCGAGATGTTCGAGCTGCAGGCCGAGGAAGGCCCGTGCCTCGACGCGTTCCGCACCGGCGAGCGCGTGGAACACGAGAACCTCCGGAACGGGGAAGGGCGTTGGCCGCGCTTCGCGACCGTCGCACTCGAGGCCGGCTTCCAGTCGGTGTTCGCACTGCCGTTGCGACTGCGGGAAATCACCATCGGCGCCCTGAACCTCGCCAGCGTCGACCGGACCCCGATGGACGAGGCCGATCTCCTGGTGGCTCGAGCCTTCGCGGACCTGGCAACGATCAGCGTCATACACCAGCGGGCAGCCCTCGAGACCCAACGCGTCAACGAGCAGCTCAGCCAAGCGCTCACCAGCCGGATTGTCATCGAGCAGGCCAAAGGTGTGGTCTTCGCGCTCGGCGGTGTCGACATGACCGAGGCGTTCTCGCGACTCCGCGCGTACGCCCGAAACCACAGTCTCCACCTCACCGACGTCGCGCAAGCAGCCATCGACGGAACGATCGACCCACGAGTGTGGGGCGACGCGCCGAGTTCGACGCCCTCGTAGTTGCACCGACCAACCTACGCCCGGCTCCCGGCGGGCGGTCCTGGGTGGTGGGCGGTCAGGAGCGGTCCCAGAACAAGGCGAGGGCGATCCCGTCGGGGTCCTTGAAGTTCAGGATCGCGCCGGGTGCGACGTCGATCGCCCCGGAGTTCGGAACTCCTGCGGCTGTGAGTTGCGCGGCACACGCCTCGAGCGCGTCTCGCGAACCGACGGAGAACGCGAGGTGGTCGAGGCCGCGGCGCCGTGGATCGAATTTGTCCGCATCGTCGACGGGGCGGTGCTCCACGAGGCCGACACCCATCTCGCCTCCCGGGAACTGCATGACACAAGCCTTTCGGTCGGCGGCCTCTTCGCGAAACATCTCCCGGAAGCCGAGAACGTCGGCGTACCACGCGGCGCTGGCGTCGCAATCGCTGACCGTTATCGCTACGTGATGGAACCCGTCCAGTTGGATCATCCGGCCATCATGCCTCACCGGTATCGCTCCGGAGTCGACGGGTGATGCGCGAGTGATGCGTTCCGGCTGCCATCGTCGCCCTTGCCGACCTGGCTACCAAGGGAAGCGACATGCCGGACGTTTCGGGAATCCACCATGTGTCGGTCACTGTGACCGACATCGAGCGCAGTGTCCCGTGGTATTGCGAGCTGCTCGGGTTGACCAAGCTGATGGAAGAACAACACCCGGACGGCACCGGTTACGCGGTCGTGCTCGGCAAGCCTGACTGGTCGATGTGCGTCGGGCTCCACACGCACCCGACCAACGAGCGCGAGCGATTCTCGGAGTCGAGGACCGGACTTGATCACATCGGTTTCATGGTGTCGGCTCGCGCCGAGTTGGACGCCTGGGAGTCGAAGCTCACCGAGCTGGGAGTCGCGCACTCGCCGGTCAACGACCAGGGCGGCTACGCGGTGCTCGTGTTCCGAGACCCCGACAACATCCAACTCGAGTTCATGTCCATGGGCTGACGCCCGCCCCAAGACCCAGCCAAACACAAGAATGGAGGAGTTTCCATGTTCGTGACGGTCATTCACCGAATCCATGACCCCAAGGGATTCCAGGAAGCCGAGGCCAAGGCACTCGAGGCTGGACTCCCGGCCGGCGTCGCGCTGCCGGTGCACGCGGCAACCCGCGATCACACGCTCGGCATCTGCATCTGGGAAGGCGAGTCGGTGGCGGCGGTACGCGAGGTCGTCGAGGGCGCGGTCGGACCGTGGGCCGACAACGAGTACGCCGAGATGACGGTCGACGGCCTTACGCCTCAGCTCGGTTAGCCCCGCAAGACCCGCATCGATCCCAGGAGCCCCGATGGCCTACGCAGTCATTCATCATTTTCCCGGCGGCACGAAAGCGAACTACGAAGCATCGGTCGCGGCCGTGCACCCCGGCCCGAACCAGTTGCCCAAAGGGCAGATCGCTCACGTCGCCGGCCCTGTGCCCGGCGGTTGGACGATCGTTGCTGTGCACGAGTCGAAGGAGAACTGGGAGCAGTTCCGCGACGGCACGTTGTTGCCGAAGCTGACCAGCGGCATCGAGGGCGGCTTTCCGACTCCCCCCGAAGAGACGGCGATCGACGTCTACAAGGTCCTGCCGTAACGCGACGCGCAGACGCGC
>CAZLEC010000097.1:7651-10776 GCA_964558245.1 uncultured Burkholderiales bacterium
CGCCACAAAGAGGGAGCAATGACGTTCGCCCCGATTGCACCGACCACCAGCGTCGCACCGACGAAGATCGCGCAAGACACGTACGTGATCCATCAGGTGCAACCGGCGCTCGGTCAACCGCTGTTCGTGTACATCAACTCGATGGTGATCCTGGGCAAGGAACCGGTCATCGTCGACACGGGCACACCGGCGAACCGGAAGCAGTGGCTGGAGGACGTCTTCTCGCTCGTGGAGCCCGAGGACGTTCGCTGGATCTTCCTCTCGCACGACGATGTGGATCACACCGGCAACCTCGACGAGGCCTTGACCGCATGCCCCAACGCGAAGTTGGTGTGCAACTGGGCGATGGTGGAACGGCACACGAACTGCTTCGACTTCCCGCTCGAGCGATGCCAATGGGTCGTGCACGGCGAGACGTTCGACGTGGGCGACCGAACCCTGCACGCGCTGCGTCCGCCCGTGTTCGATTCGCCGACGACGCGCGGTCTGTACGACCCGACGACCGGTGTGTACTGGGCCGTCGACACGTTCGCCACACCCCTGCCCGATCCATGCATGACGATTGCGGACCTCGACCAGGACTTCTGGTTCCACGGCATGTGGCTGTTCGCACTCGGTGCAGTGAGCCCGTGGCTGACGATGCTCGACACCGACAAGTACGGCAAGTACGTCGACCGCGTGCAGAACCTCGACCTCACGACGATCGCGAGCTGTCACAGCCCGGTGATCGAGGGCCTGTTCATCGGGCAGGCGTTCGGGCGCATCCGCGAGCTACCGACGCTCGACGCGCCGATGTTGCCGGATCAGTCCATCCTCGACCAGATCGTGTCGGCGACCTCAATACCCGCATCCTGATCGCGATCCGGACCGTCCGTCGGGCTCGCCGGCCTCAACGCAGAGGCGCGGTGTCCGGCTGCGCAACGGCCAGCTCGTCGATGCGGGGAATCCACGTTCGGAATCCCAAGGCTCGGCACAGCTCGGACGCCTCGGAGAGCGAGGCCTGCGCTTCGGCGTCGAGCCGGCCGAGCCGGCGACTCCTTGCCTGCGCGAGCGAGAAGAGCGTGGTCGCCTGGTGGTACTGCCATCCGAACGCCTCGGTGATGTCGAGGGCGGCGCGTAAGTGTTCTTCTGCGTCATCGTGACGCCCGAGGAGCGACTCGAGCTTCCCGACGTAGGCGGCGATCGGTCCCTGACTCGACACGCCGTTGAACGCGACATCATTCGCGAACGGCTCGAGGAGGGGCAGGAGCTGGGCCGCGGCTTCGGCGTGATCGAGCTCGATCGCGAGGATGGCGTAGCCGATGACGCAGGTGGTCCAGAGGTTGTCGACGGGCAGCTCCGCGAAGCCGGTCGCGATCCCGTCGTCGAGGATCTCACGTGCAGGCTGCTCGCGCCCGACGGCGTGGCAGATGATGCCGTACGCGAGCGTGAACGCGATGGCCAGGGGGTCGTCTTTCGTCGCCTGCTCGACCAGTGGGAAGAGCTCGTCGTGGCGGCCGGCGAACGTGCCGATCGCGAAGAACTGGGGGGCGAAGAACGTGAAGGCGTCGGGCGCACCGATCTGCATGCCGAGCTCCAGTGTCTTCGTCGCCGCCGCTTCGGCTTCCGCGAGACGGCCCGCCATCGTCGCCGTGAACGTGTCGGCCAGGCCGACCATCCAGCGCAAGCGTGGCTCCCCAATGGTGCGCGCCGTCGCCCGGAGCTTCGCGAGGCTGCGAGCGGCCGTCACATGATCGGCGGATTCGATCGCGATGTCGAAGGCCGAGAGATGGGCACCGAATTCGAGTCGCGGGTCGCCGGATGCTTCGGCAACTGCGACCGCTTTCGCCGCGACGCGGGACCGGACCTCGCCGCTCCCCGGCTCCCACAGTCCCCAGAGCACACCCGGCGCGATGCGCGCGAACAAGGTCGGATCAGGATGCGCGTCGGCCAGCTCGAGCGCCTTGTGCGCCGACGCGATCCGGCGCTCGGCGTCCGGCGTCCACACGAGGCTCTGGGCCAACAGCGCGAGCAGTCGGGCGTAGGTCGCGGTATCGGCCGGGTCGGCGACCGCGACCGCCGCCTCGACGGTCGCGAGATACTCGGGTGCGCGCGGATCGATTCGCATGAAGCCGGGGTTCGACGCGAGCGCAGCCCGGACGAGCAGATCGTGCGCGCCGCTGCGGCGGGCGAGGCGGGCAGCTTCTGCGATGGTGTCTTGTGCTTGCGGGTCGCCGGCCCGGAGTTGCGCCTCGCCGAGCCGCACGAGCAGATCGGCGCGTTCGGCGTCGGGACGATGCATCGCGATCGCCATGTCGAGCGCTATGCGGTAATGGTGCGACGCCTCGGTCGGTGCGAGTTGCTCGAGAGCCTGATCGCCGGCGAGCGTCGACCACCGCTGGGCCGCGCCGGGCCAACCGGCCCGAGCACAATGCCGCGCGAGCTGGACGACGACGTCGGGCCCGATGTCGTCGGTGCGCTGTTCGAGCGAGCGGGCCGCTTGTCCGTGCAGGCGAACGCGAAGAGATCGCCCCAGGTCGGCGTACAACGCGTTGGCGACGAGCGCGTGCACGAACCGCGTCGTTCGCCGCACCGACCCGGCGTCGACCAGGAGTCCGGCGCGCGTCGCGGCGTCGAGCGTTTCGACCACGACCGGCTCCGGAAGCCCGATCATGTCGACGAGCACGTCTTCGGAGAACTCGATGCCGAGCACCGACGCCGCGGTCAGGATGCGCGACGCGTCGGCGCCGAGCGCGTTGACCCGGCTCCACACGACGTCGCGCAGGCTCGGCGGTACGTCTTCCTCACCCGCGGCTCGCAAGTCCGACGCGGTGACGCCCGCATCGTCCAAGTGCCCCGACTCGACCCAGTGCCGGATGAGCTGCGATGCGTAGAGCGGGTTGCCGGCGGTCTCCACCCGCAACGCGGCGGCAACGGAGCGCGCCTCGGCATCGTCGGACGCGGGCGCGGCCAGCCCGACCAGCTCGGCCAGCTCGTCGTCGTCGAAACCGGCGAGCTGCAAACCGCGGTGCTCGCCGCGTTCGAGATCGGCCAGCGCGGCCCGCAACTGCTCGGATGCGTGCTCACCCGATTCGCGGCTGCTGACAACCACGAGAACCGGCGCGTCGGCCAGCGCGTGCGTGATG
>CAZLEC010000098.1:0-10761 GCA_964558245.1 uncultured Burkholderiales bacterium
TACCACTCGTGCGCGTTGTTGGTCGGTGGGACCGTGAAGTGCTGGGGCCAGAACGTCTCGGGCCAGTTGGGGAACAACTCCGTCGCGAACGCGAAGGTTCCCGTGACGGTGAGCGGACTCACGACCGCGATCGGAATCGCCGCCGGGACTGCACACTCGTGCGCGTTGCTGGTTGGGGGCACGGTGCAGTGCTGGGGCCTGAACACCTCCGGGCAGTTGGGGAACCTCGCGGTCACCAAGAGCAGCGCCAAGGCGAAGGCGCCGGCGCCGGTCACGAAAGTGCCGGTGCCGGTCAACAACCTGACCGGAGCGACCGCGGTCGGCGCCGGTACGCAGTTCTCGTGCGCGTCGTTGGTCGACGGGTCGGTTCGCTGCTGGGGGCTCAACAACACCGGCCAGTTGGGCAATAATTCGCTGGTGAACGCGAAACTCCCGGTTGCCGTCAGCGGCGTGACCGGCGGCACGGCGATGACGGCGCTCGCGTCGGGCGCGCACCACACGTGCGGGCTCCTCGGGAACGGCACGGTCGAGTGCTGGGGTGACAACGAGGAAGGTCAACTCGGCAACGGCACCGTGGTCGACTCGGGGAGTCCGGTCGCGGTCATCGGCGTCACCGGCGCGATCGCGGTCGACGTCGGCCGGCACTTCTCGTGCGCGTTGTTGGTGAGCGGAACGGTCGACTGCTGGGGTTACAACCTCTTCGGCGAGCTCGGCAACGGCACCATCGGCGGCCAGGACCCGATTGCCGCGCCGGTCGGCGGGCTGAGCGGCGTGATCGCGCTCGCGTCGGGCGATCACCACACGTGCGCGGTGTCCGTCGCGAGCGCCGTCCAGTGCTGGGGTTGGAACCTCCGCGGCGAGCTCGGGAACAGCAGTGTGCAGGCCTCCGGGAGCCCGATCTCGGTGCCCGGGCTGGCCGGTGTCACCGCGCTCACGGCCGAGGACTTCGACTCCTGCGCGTTGATGGCGACCTCGGGCGTGGAATGCTGGGGCTACGACGGCTTCGGCGAGCTCGGCAATGACAGCACGACGGACTCGTCGGCTCCGGTCTCGGTGCTCAACCTGAGCGGGGTGACCTCGATCGCGATGAAGACCGACTCCGCCTCGGCGTGTGCGGTGCTGGTCAACAGCTCCGTGGAGTGTTGGGGCTACAACGGGCACGGGGAGCTCGGCTTCGGATCGGTGACCCCCGAATCGGTCACCGCGGGAGTGGTCACGGATCTGACCGGCGCGGTGAGCGTCACACTCGGCGACTTCCATGCGTGCGCGCTGCTCGCCGACGGCACTGCGGCCTGTTGGGGATACAACGCCGCCGGTCAGCTCGGCAACGGCAACACCGAAGACTCCGCGTACGCGGTGCCGGCGACGGTCGTGACCGGGATCAGCTCCATGGCCGCATCCGACGACCAGTCGTGCGCGTTGCTCGTCAGCGGAACGTTCCAGTGTTGGGGATAGCCAACCCTCGAGGAGATCGGTGATCCCGATCTCGGCAGTCGTCCTGGGCGCCGACGAAGAGCGCCTCGTGATCGAGGTCCTCCGATCGGGCCAGCTCGCACAAGGCCCGATGGTCGAGCGCCTCGAACGCGAGTTCGCGGCCTATTGCGGCACCCGGCACGCGGTCGCGGTCGCCAACGGCACGGTGGCGCTGGTCGCCGCGATGCGTGCGCTGGGCGTCGGGCCCGGCGACGAGGTCGTCACGAGCGCCTTCACGTTCGTCGCCACCTTGAATGCAATCCTCGAGTGCGGGGCCCGCGCCCGGTTCGCCGACATCGATCGCGCGTCGTTCAACGTGGATCCGGTCTCGCTGGCCGACGTGTGCACCGACAGCACCCGGGTCGTGATGCCGGTGCACCTCTACGGTCAGGCGGCCGACATGGCGGCGGTCACGGCCGTCGCCGACCAACACGGTGCTGCGATCATCGAAGACGCGGCGCAGGCGCACGGCGCGGCGATCGGCAAATGTCGGGTCGGGGGCGCCGGGCTCGGCACCTTCTCGTTCTACGCGACCAAGAACCTCACGACCGGCGAGGGCGGGATCGTCACCACCAACGACGACGACCTCGCGGACCGGCTGCGGCTGCTGCGGAACCATGGCATGCGCGCCCGTTACGAGTACGAGTTCGCGGGCACCAACTTCCGGCTCACCGACGTGCAAGCGGCGATCGCGCTCCCGCAACTGGCGCGCCTCGACGCGACGATCGAGCAGCGGCAAGCGAACGCGGCCCGGCTCACCGCCGGCCTGGCCGGCATTCCCGGGTTGGTGACCCCGGTGGTGACGCCCGGCTACCGCCACGTGTTCCATCAGTACACGGTCCGCGTGACCGGCGAAGCCGCGCTCGACCGGGACGCGCTCGCGGCGCAGCTTGCGTCGCGAGGCGTGCAAAGCGGCATATATTACCCGCGTGTTGTTTTCGACTACGACTGCTACCTCGCGCACCCGAACGTCGTCGCGAGCGACGTGCCGGTGGCGCGCGCCGTGGCCCGGGAGGTCCTCTCGCTGCCGGTGCACACGAGCCTGGCGGCCGCCGACCTCGACCACATCGTCGATGCGGTCCGCGCGTCGCTGGGCGCCTAGCGCCCGAACGGCGTGTCCGTGAAGATCGCTCCGGTCAGGATCGCCATCGTCGGTTCGGGAGCGATGGGCGCGTTGCACGCTCGCGTCGTCTCCCAGTCGATGGAGGCCGAGCTTGCGTGTGTGATCGACCCCGACGCCGAGGCCGGCGAGGCGCTGGCCGAGCGTTGGCGGTCGCGCTGGTTCCCCGAGCTCGACTCCTTCCGCGGCATCGACGCCCTGATCGTCGCGTCACCCACCGGCTCGCACGTCGAATGGGCCATGCGGGCGCTCGACGAGGGCAAGCCGGTGCTTGTCGAGAAGCCGATCGCCGAGGACCTCGCGGAAGTCGACGCCCTCATCGACCGGGCGCGTCAGCTCGGCGTGCCGATGACCTGCGGCCTCTTGGAGCGGTTCAACTCGGCGCTCCTCACTGCGGTCGAGATCGTCGACGAGCCCACCCACGCGGTCACGATTCGTCACTCGCCGTACCTGGCGCGCATCGCGAGTGGCGTGGCGTACGACCTCTTGATCCACGACGTCGACTTCATGCTGCGGCTCGCCGGCGGGGTGCCCGACGACGTGACGGCGCACTTCTCCTACGCGCATCCCTACTCGTCGCCGGGTGCCGAGGACGTGATCGAGGCGAGCCTGCAGTTCGACGGGATGCTCGCGGCGCTCTCGGCCAGCCGGATCTCGCAGCGCAAGCTGCGGAGCCTCGTGATCTACGAGCTCGAGCGGATGGTCGAGGTCGATCTCGTGCGCCAGGACATCACCGTGTACCGGCACGTGGGCGCGGACTTCTTGGAAGGCGGCGGCCACGGGTACCGCCAGCAGACGGTCATGGACATCCCGGTCGTGCAGAACGCGCGCGAGCCGCTCGTGTCGCAGCTCGAGCACTTCGTCGCGCTTGCCTCGGGCGAAGGCGACGCCGCGAAGGAGCTCGACTCACTGCGTCCGCCCCACGCCGTCGTGGCCAAGATCGTCGAGGTCGGGCGCGAAGCCTCGAAGCGTCCGCCGGGCTAGGTCCCCGAGACGATCGTCAGCCGCGCGAGGTGACCCGCGCGTAGAGCGCCTCGTGCTTGCTGGTGACCGCTTCGATCGAGAAGTTCTCGAGGATGAACCGGCGCTGCGCGGCGCCGACGCGCGCCGCGAGCTCGGGATCGTCGAGGAGCTTCAGGATCGCGTCGGCGAGGGCGACCGGGTCGTCTTCGGGCACGCGCACGACGTTCTCCCACGACCGTAGGTGGAGGCCGGGGAAGTTGTCCTCGCGCACGACCAACACCACCGGAATTCCCGCGGCCATCACTTCGAGGCTGGCGGTGCCCAACCCGAAGTTGTGGAAGTCGTGCCCTTCCACGTCGGCCGCGGCGACGTACTTCGGTACCTCGTCCTTCGGCACTTCGCCGACCGAGATCACGTTGTCGCGCACCCCGAGCTCGTCGGCGAGCTCGAGGAACGAGCCGTCGAAGACGTTGCCGACGACGACCACGACGATGTCGGGCCTGCGCTCGACGAGCCGCGGCAGCGCGCGGATGAGCGGCAGCCGGTCGCGAATGAAGGGAATCACGTGCCCGACCGACAGGATCATCGGACGATCACCGATGCCGAGCTCCTCGCGCGCGGCCGAGCGGTCTTGTCCGACGAAGCGTTCGGGATCCACGCCCACGACGATGTGGGTCATCCGGTCTTCGGGAAGGTGGTAGCGCGACCGCACGTAGGAGTCGATGAACCAGTCGATGAGCACGACGTGCGGACGTCCGATGCTGGTCATCGGGCGGACGAACAGCGCGTCGCCGAGCCACAGGAGCGCGCCCGCGGCGCGATCGGCGTGGATGAGCGCGGTGTGCACGGTCAACACGGTGGGCACGCCGCGCCGGCGGGCCCAGATCGCGCTCATCCAGGTGAGGTCGAAGAACTGTCCGTGTTGATGCACGACGTCGGGCCCGAAGTCGTCGAGGATGCGGAACAAGCGGCGAAGGTTCCGCGGGCCGAAGGTCATCGGGATGTCGTAGTTGAACGACAGCCGGGTCTTGGGCGGCGCCCAGCACGGCAACCGCACGACGCGGTAGCCGTCGCGGATCTCTTCGGCGGGCGCGTCCTTGTGCGCGGCGGTGATGACGATCACGTCGTGCCCGCGCGCCGTGAGGCTCTTCGCGAGCCCTTCGGTGAGGTGCACGCTCCCACTCGGTCTGGGTACGAAGAAATTGTTGAGCAGCGCGATCCGCACGGCCGGCTATCCCTCACCGGGGGGTTGCGAAGGCGCCTGGATGTCTTTCACGTCGAAGGCGGTCGCGCCGAGCCGTCGGGCATAGTCGAGTTCATAGCTCATATCGCCGATGTAGGCGATCGGAGCGTGGCTCGCGCCGGTCGCGCCGATCGCGCGGACGCAGCCGGCGTAACCCGCCGAGAAGACGTGGAAGTCCGTTTTCGGGCCACCGAGCGCGCGGCGCCCGACGACCGCGCGGACCTTCGCGCCGAGCTCCGGCCACCGGTCGAGGAACATCTCGACTGCGGCTTCGTCGTTGCTGGTGAGCACCGTCACCACCCGAACGTCGCTGAGCGCATCCATGACCGCGGGCAGCGGCGAGGCGGTACGCGCCGCGTCGACCTCGGCGCGAGCGACGGTCTCCCAGCGGCCCATGTCGGCGTCGAGCCAGAGCTCGTCGATACGGCCGACCGAGAGGGTCTCGCGCAGCGCCTGCCACGGGACCTCGAGCCGCGCGAGGGTCCCGTCGAAGTCGGAGATGACCGCCTCGCCGAGCGCCCGGTTCACGTCTGCGCGTCGAACCGCGGCAGGCGATCGAGCTCGTCGCCGGGCACCAACGCGTAGCCCATGTCGACCATGCGTATCCAGTAGAGATCGGAGGCAAGCGGTGAAGTGCCGGTGCGCGGCGGCCGCTCGCCGAGCGCGCACTGCACTAGCATGTCGGGCATGTTCAGACCGGCCGCCGCGAAGAAATTGGACGTCGTGAAGAAGCGTCCGGCGTTGATCTCGGTGACGTTGGGGAGACCCGTCGCCGACTCCTTGATGTCGACGCAGTACGCGCCGCACGGCCGGGGGTCGAGCGCGCGGATCGCGCGGATCGCCAGATCGTCGACCGTGGGCTCGTCGACCGTGCGCGCGACCGACGGGGTCGAGGTCTGCCCGCTCGGCGTGAGGTGCCCGTAGAGGTACTCGACCCGTTCGCGCGCCTGCCCGGAGACGAGCTCACCGTCCTGCCACACGCTCTGATACGCGAACTCGCGACCCGGCAGCATCTCCGACACCATGAAGTCGGAGACGTGCATGTTGCGTTCGTCGACCCACCAGCGGATCCATGCATCGGCCTGCAGGCCGGTGCGGACCGGAAGCGACGCGCGCGCGCCCGCCCCGACCCGGGCGCGGACCCAGACCCGCTCGTGGCGGGCCAGGAGCGCGTCGGTCACGTCGACGACGCTCGCGGCGTTCTCGTAGGTCGCGGCCTCGGGCACGGCCACTCCCGCGTCGCGCATCTGCTGCGCGAACCGCAGCTTGTCGGCCGCCACCGCGAGCACGGCCTGGGTCGGGAGATACGTGCGCGCGCCGATGCGGTCGCGCGCGGCGCCGATCTCGCGCACGTCGGGGTCGGGCTGGGGGTGCACCACGTCACAGCCGAACTTCTTCACCGCCCACGCGATCGCCTCGACGTACGAGGTGGCGTCGGCGCGGGGAACGACGACGCGCTCGTCGGCGCTCGACAGCTGGAGCTTCACGTTGGATGCGTCAGCGCCGACGATCCGGTAGCCGCGCGCGGCGCGTCGCAGCGCGTCGGCGACGTTCTCGGCCGCGCTCCCGCCGGCACCGAGCAGCAGGACGGAGGTCACGCGCGCTCGGCCACCGCGTAGATCTCGGCTCCGTGCTCGGGGAAGCGTTGCGCGACCGTGTGCATCGCCTCGATGAGCTCCCGGCTCCAGCTCAACATCTGCGGGTTCGAGAGCACCTTCAGGAACACCGGTTGGAGATTCGCGACGCGCAGGCCGGCGCCGCGCACCTCACTGAGCAGCGAGTCGACCGTGTAGTTGCGCAGGTGCCCCTGCGATCGATCACCGTCGGAAAGGTGGAGTGGTTCCGGCAGGAAGCCCAGCTCCACCCCGACGAGCCGGTGCAGCGAGTGACCGTTGGGGACGACGATGTGGATGCGGCCGTCGGGTTCGAGCCAGTCACGAGCTCGCGTGAGGAGCGATCTCGGGTCTTGGACGTGCTCGATCGCGTTGCAGAGCACGATGTCGGAGTAGCGAGCCTGCGGCTCGAAGTCTTCCCACATCGAAAGGGTGAAGTTGGCGCGGGGTACGCGCGCCGACGCGATCTCCACGTTGTGCGGCGAGCCCTCGACGACGTCGTACCGATCGACGAGCGGCTCGAGCAGGGAGGTCAACTCGCCGGTGGCGCAGCCGAGCTCGAGCGTGCGCGCGCCGCGCAGCCACGGCGTGATGCACTTCACCTGCAGGCGCTTCAGCCAGTAGTCGAAATGCTGTGACGGGTCCGACGGATCGTAATCGCGACCGATCTCGTCGAGGCGGTCCGGGTCGGCGGCGGATCGAATTGGATCGGGGCTCAATAGCTCATCTCGTTCCACCGGTGTGGATGCTCCTGTAACCACTTCCATTCGCGCTCGAGACCCTCGCGCAGTGACACTTGCGGCTCCCAGCCGACAGTCGCCTGGGCGCGGGCATAGCTCATGCGCATGGCCTGGAGCTCGGACGGAAGCCGCATGCGGCCGCCGGCCAACGCCGACACCTCGCCTTCGGAGACGTCGTCGAAGATGGGCTCCATGCGCTCGCCCACGACGTCGCAGATGGCGTTGGCGAGATCGAGGACCGAGGTGCCGACGGCGGTCGACCCGTTGAGCACGAGATGCCCGGCGAAGTCCGTCTCGAGGCAACTCCGGTGCAACCGCGCGATGTCGCCGGCGTACACGAAGTCGCGCACCTGGTCGCCGCGGCCGAACACGACAGGGGACTGGCCGTCGAGCGCGCGCTTGAGGAACAGCGTCAAGACCCGGCCGTACCACTCCCGTTCGCCGTACACGATGGCGTAGCGGAGGCTGGCCACCGCGAGGCCGGGGGTGCGCTCGCAGGCGATCGCGGCGTACTTCTCGCACGCCAGCTTGCTGACGCCGTACTCCCAGTTGGGGTCGGTGGGATGGGTCTCGTCCTGCAGGTCGGTGACGGCCTGGCCGTAGACACCGGCTGATGACGCCTCGACCACCTTTTGGATGCCGACCTCGGCCGCGGCCTTCAGGACGTTCAGCGTGCCGATCGTGTTGGTCGTGAGGTCGAACACGGGATCGCCGATCGACCGGGTGATCTCCAGCTGGGCGGCTTGGTGCGAGATCGCGTCGTGGTCCCGCGCCGCGTCGCGCAGCGACTCGTAGTCGAGGATGTCGCCCCGGACGACCTTCAGGTCGCCGTCGAGGCCGGCGAGGTTCTCGTCGGAGCCGGTCGAGTAGTTGTCGTAGACCGTGACCGACGCCCCGGCTTCGAGCAGATTGCGCACGAAGTGCGAGCCGACGAAACCCGCGCCGCCGGTCATGAGGATTCGCGCCCCCCGCAGTTGCATAGTGCTCAAGGATAGAGGCCCGCGAAGCGGGCGCTGTCGGACAACTGACCCTTTTCCTGCCCCAAGTGCGCGACTACGATCCCGCTCGGTGGGCGGAATTGGAATTTCGGAGGGCCCGACTCACGAGGCCGCGGTCCGAGACCCCGCGACCGGGGCATCCGGGACCTTCGCCTCGTGGGCGCGCGACCCCTCGATCCGGGTGGGGCTCGTCGCCGGCGTGCTCACGTTGGTGCTGCGCCTCCTCGGTGTCGTCGTCGGGCCGTTCGCGGTCGCGCTGGCCGTCGTCGCGATCGTCCTGCTCCCCGGGCCCGACTGGTGGGCCGACCGGTTCCTGATCGCCGCCGCGGCGCTGTTGGGTTGGCTCCCGCTGTTGGGCTGGATCCCGAAGCTCGGCAGCCGCGTCGACGTCGAGGGCATCCTGCTCGCGCTCGTCGTCGGCGTCGCCGTCGCTCACCAACTGCGCGTCCGGCGCACGGGGCGGGGCGAGCGCCGGCGGATGACTCCGGCGGAAGCGGTTGCGCTCGCCACCGGTGCGGTCGTCACGATCTGGTGGGCGTTGCCGTTCTTGCGGCAAAGCGTCGCGGGCCGGCTGCGGATGCTGCTGCCGTCGGGCGGCGCGACGCTGCAGGGTTGGGACAACGCGACGCACCTGAACTTCATCCGTTTGAATCTGAAGCTCGGCAGCTTCGTGACGGTCCAGCCCAAGTCGCCGACCGGCGTCAAGTACTTCGGTTGGGAATATCCGCAGGGCTGGCACCAGACCTGGGCGCAGTGGATCCGGCTCTGGTATCGCAACCCGCCGAGCTCCGCGCGCTCGCTCGTCGACATCTACACGGTGGCCGTGGTCGTGACCGCGGGTATCGCGGTCGTGCTGGGTTGCGTTGCGGTCGCGCGGCTGTGCCGCGACCATGCGTTCGGCGCGTTGGTCTCGATGGCTGTGGTCGCGCAGCTGTTTGCGGTCGGCGTGATGTCGATCACGGTCTATGCCGGGTTCCCGAACGTGGGCATCGCGGTGATGGCAGTCGCGGTCGCGCCCTCGCTGCTGCTCAGATCGACGTTGCGACCGCCCGCGTCGTTCTTCGTCGTCAGCGGTCTGATGCTCGTCGGCGTGTACAACTGGTGGCCGATCGCGTTGGTCGCGGCGCCGACGGTCGCGGTCGCCACGATCCGGCTCTGGCGGTATGCGGGAGTCGGGGGCCGGCGCCCGGTCGCGGCCGCGGCGGTCGCCTTCACGGCGCTCGCCATGGCGGCGCCGATCCTGCTGACGCTGCACCTCGGCGCCAGTCACCTCCTGACGAACGGCGGCATCCCGCAGACGCCGTGGTGGCTCGTGTTCGCGTCCACATTCGCCCTGCTCGCCGCCGTCGTCGTGCGGCACGTGCTCACGCACGAGACGGTCGTCACCTTCGTGTTCGGCGCGCCCGCGGTCGCCGGCGGGCTCGGCGTGATCGCGCTGATCGCGTACGAGATCGCCTCCACTCCTTTCGGACAGGTCGCGGCGGTGAGCTACTACGGCGAGAAGCTCGGCGACGTCGTGGCCGCGGTATCGCTCATCGGGCTCGCGCTGCTCCTCGCCGACGCGGTGTCGAGGTTCACTCCGCAACTTCGCGAGTCACGATCGCGTGCGCTCCTCGTCGGTATGGCGGCCGTGTTGGCGTGCGTCGCCGTGTTCCAGGTCGACGGCTACGTCGGTCCGAGGCAACAGACGCTCACGAACGGCCAGGCGGCGCCGGGATTCATGGCGCACGACCACTGGTCGCGCCTCGACACCACCACCGATGCGGCCGCCGGCAGCTTTCTCGACGCGGTCGACTCCACGAACGCGCAGATCAAACGGACGGGAGCCGTCCCCGAATCGTTCTCGTACGTCGACCTCGGCGATCTCGATCCGCGAGTCGACTGGGTCGACTACTGGTTCATCGCGCTCATCGGCGGGATGGACACGCCTCGGGTGAACCAGGCGTACCACATGTACGGGCTGTACCAGGTCGCGGACCCGACCGCGGCGGCCGGGATCGTCACGCGGATGTTCCCGATCGGTCTGGAGCCGGCGGTGCGGCTCGTCGTCCCCCCGTCGATGGTCGCTCCGCTCGTCGCGCTGGGCTGGACCGTCGGCGTCAACGTCTTCCCGCGCGCGGTGTAGCCGGCGCCGGCGGCGCGTTGCGCGCCCGTTCGCCGTCAGGCCAGCGGCCCCGCGAACTGGACCGAGAGGCCGTCGATCGGGTCCCGCTGGATCCAGGTGCGGCCCGCGCACGGCACCATGAGCAACGGGTCGGTGGTGAAGCTCGGGGGTTGGCTCGGGTCGGTGATGAGGAGCACGCCGCGGCTGTGGTTCGCGCAGGCCGCGGCGAGCGACCGGCCCGCGAAATAGGGCGCCGAGAGCCACGCGAAAAGCGGTTGTGAGAGCCCGCTGGCCACCGACGCTCCGGGCAGGCCGTACGCGTTGTAGGGGGCCAGGCCGGCCCACACGACGATGTCGGTCGGCTCGGCCGTGGCGACCGACTGCGCGGTCACGCGGACCTGTTGGAGGAACGACGCGGTCGCCGGATCCACCTGAAGGCCGTTGAGCGGGCCGGAGATGCCCACGCCGGTCGTTTGCGCGGCGAGCGGGGCCTGGCGATACGGGTGG
>CAZLEC010000099.1:0-10698 GCA_964558245.1 uncultured Burkholderiales bacterium
TCGGTTTGTCGGTGTTGTAGACCTTGGCGCGCGAGCGCCCGATGTTCATCACCGCCCCCATCTGCCCTTGCGCGCGGCGGGCGATGAACCACCAGAGCGCACCGATCAGACCGATCACGAGCACGAAGCTCAGGATCGTGCCGACGAGATTCGACGGCTTGGGTTGGTAGTTGACCTCGACCTTGTCGGTCTTCAGCTCGGTCAGGTCGGCGTCGGGGATGCCGTCGGGCTTGGTCTGCGTGGAGAAGGCGGTCTTCCCGTCGATCGAGGGCGCCCCTTTCTTCAGCGTGCCCGTGATGTGCCCGCTCGACGCTTCGTAGGAGATGTTCGAGACGCGGCCCTCGTCGGCGAACTTGAGGAACTGGGAGTAGTCGACGCTGGCCCGGGGCGTGCTCGACCCGGTGGTGGCCTGCCAGGCGAGGAGGCCGAGGATCGCGAGCGCGACGATCACCAGCGGCATCCAGCGGGGGCGTCCCGACGCTCGGGGCCCGCCCGGGCGCGGTGTTCGACCCGGCGGCTCGGGCGGCCGCCACTGGTCTTCGGGGCCTGGACTCATCGGCGCTCCCAGTCGGGTGATTCGCAGAACATGCTACGGCGGGCACGGCTGCCTTCCGGCTCCGGGCGCTCGATAGCCTTACCCGGTGGATCGCACGTCGTCGCCGGACCGGCCCGTTCCGGCGGGGCAGCCGGTCGTGACCTGGGGTCTGGGCGACTTCTTCTGGATCTACTTCGGCGGCATCTTCGCCGGGCTGGTGCTCGCCACGATCGGCTACGGCATCTCCGGCGACCGCGCCGCGCACCCGGGCGCCATCACCGACGGCCTGGCGTTCCTCGGCCAGTTCGGTGGCTGGCTCGTGGGCCTCGCGCTGGTCAGCCGCAGGAAGGGGATCGGCAACCTTCGGGCGGATTTCGGCCTGGTTGTCCATCTCCGGGAGCTTTGGGTGATCGGCGTGGGAATCGGCCTCGAGATCGTCCTGGGGCTGCTCATCTACCCGATCGTCCACCTGGTCAACCAGAGCCAAGACGTCGTGAAGGACCTCGATCAGGCCCGGGGCGTGCACCTCGTGCTGATCGCCCTGGTCGCGGGCCTCGTCGCCCCGGTGTGCGAGGAGTTGCTGTTCCGCGGGCTGTTGCTCCGCGCGTTGCGTCGCCGGGTCTCACCGGATGCGGCGGTCGCGCTGTCGGCGCTCGCGTTCGCGCTGGCCCACCCGATGCTCTCTCCCACCTGGGGCACGTTCGCGGTGGTGCCGGCATTGTTCGCGCTCGGCGCGGTCTCGGGCGTCATGGCGGTGCGCCGGGGCGACCTCTCGGTGTCGATCCTGCTCCACGTCGGGTTCAACCTGCTCACGACGGTGGGCGCCTTCCACCACTAGTGCCCGGTCGGAGGCGAATTCCGGAAATTCTGCGCGTGATTGCTTCAGTTCTCGGTGCCGCGTGCCGACAAACAGCGGGTTACAAGGGCAGGGAGGCCACCAATGCACGCTTGCACGCGATGTGCGAAAGGCGCGCTCATCACGATCCGGATGCGGATTGCGGGACGCGAAGTCGTATTCCACCGTTGCGCCCGGTGTGAAGCCAACAGCTGGCAGGACGACACCGGCGTGATGACGCTGGGCGAGGTCCTGGAGTTGGCGAGAGTCCCGAACTGAGCCGAGTTGCTCGAACCCGTGCGCGACGATCTTTGACGTCGTTCATGCGGGAGTGAAGCAAGACGCGACTCCAGGCCTGGCATGCTGTCGAGCGTGACCGACACCCTGATCGACGAGGGCGTGGCCTCCGACGATTTCGCGTCGGTCGGCAGGAGCGGTCGGTTCGGTGCCTTCGTGCGTTCGGCGTACGACCGCGCGACGCCGTGGCTCTCCGAGGACGACGACTCCGTCGACGAGAGCGGCGAGCGGGGCGCTCGCTGGGAACGCACGACGGGCTGGGTCGTGCTCGCGATCTGCACCTTCATGGTGATCGCGATCATCGATCCGCACACGCGGCTGTGGCCGATCTGGGACGTGCACTTCGGGTGGATCTTCCGGAACACGACCACCAATGGCGGCGACATGGGCGCCCACGTGTGGATGCCCTGGTTCCTCGAGCACAACTGGTTCCCGAAGTTCCGACTCTCGGGGTGGGCGCCGGCCTGGTACTCCGGGTTCCCCGTCGGCCAGTACTACTTCCCGTTCCCATCGGTGATGGTCGCGACCCTGAACCTCGCGATGCCGTACGACGTCGCGTTCAAGATCGTGACGGTCAGCGGGCCGATCATGCTCCCGGCCGGGGCGTACGCGTTCGCCCGGGGGATGCGCATGCCGTGGCCGGCGCCGCACGCGCTGACGATCGCCGCGCTCGGCATGCTCGTGCAGGAGCGCACCGACTGGAACATCTACGGCGGCAACATCGCCTCGACACTCGCGGGCGAGTACTCGTTCGAGATCGCGTTGGCGCTCTCACTCTTCGCGCTCGGCGCGCTCGCGTACACGCTCGACACCGGGAAGCGCCCGTGGCTCCCCGCGGTGCTCATCGCGGCGGCGGTCATGTCGCACATCGTCGTCGCGATCTTCGTCGGGGTCGCCGCGGTGTTGCTCTGGTTGGTGCGGTCACCGCGCCGCACGTGGCCCATCGCGGTGGCGGTCGGCCTGGTGGGTTTGGCCCTGACCGCGGTGTGGTCGCTCCCGCTTCTCGGTCAACAGGCATATACGCAGAGCATGCGGTACGCCAAGGTCTTCTCCGGCGGTAGCTCGTTCAAGCTGCCCCACTGGCTGATCCTGCCGAACCCGGTGAAGCACACGATCGAGGGGATCGTGCGCGGCGTCGCCGCGAACCGCGACGCGAGCGGCAAGGCGATGTCGCCGACGCTGTGGTTGCCCTGGTGGATGTGGCTGCTCGCCGGGGTCGCGATCATCGCCGCCGGGTGGTACCGGCGCCGATCGACGCTGGTCTTGCTGCTCATCGCGCTGGCGTTCGGGGTCTTCTTCGTGGAGTGGCCCGAGCACGCCGTGTGGAACACGCGGTTCTTGCCGTTCTGGCTGCTGATGTGGGGATTCATCGCGGCGATGGGCGCGGCCGAGATGGTGCGCTTCTTGGCGAACTCGGTCACGTGGGCGTTCTCGTGGATCAGCGACGGCGATCTGCAAGACGCTCGAGCCCGGGGCTGGGCGGAGGTCGCGCTCGACGAGCGCGTCGAGATCGACCCCGAGGTCCGCCGCCGCGCGGTCGCGGTGCTGGCCGATCGCCGCTTCGAGGAGGGCCCGCCCGGATGGCATCCGCCGAGCTATCTCGATCCGGCGCGCCTGCGGCAACGCTCCCGGCTGATCGGGATGACCGCGCTCGCCGTGCTCGTCGGCGCCGGATCGATCTTCGGCCTGCGGCTCGCGTGGAGCGCCCGCAACGGCAATCCCGCGATACGCGTCGCGGGGTGGGCGGAGTACAACTACGGCGGATACCAGAGCCTGTCGGCCTGGCCCGAGTTCCGCTCGCTGGTCGAGACGATGGACAAGCTCCCGCCCGGGCGCGCGCTCTGGGAGGGGGGCGACGCGATCGGCAACTACGGCACCACGCTCGCGCTCGAGCTGCTCCCGTACTTCACGAACGGCCGGATCGATTCGATGGAAGGCCTGTACTTCGAGTCGTCGGCCACCACGTCGTTCCACTTCCTGACGGTGAGCGAGCTCGCGCAGTCGCCCTCGAACCCCGTGCGCGGCCTCGCGTACGGCACCAACAGCGATCCCACTGACTTCGCGCTCGGCGTGAAGCACCTCCAGATGCTGGGCGTCAGCTACTTGATGCTGTTCTCCCCGCAGTCGGAGGCGATGGCCGCGTCGCAGCCCGACCTGTCGCTCATCGCGACGGTTCCCGACCTCGACGGTGCGCCCCCGAAGGGCTGGAAGATCTACCGCGTCTCGTACCCCGACGAAGCGTCGCCCCTCGTGACCGGGCTCTCCGTCGAGCCGGTCGTCGCGACGGTTCACGCCGGCAACTACAAGCAGTGTTGGGGCCAGGCATGGACCGACACGAGCACCCCGATCCCGAAGCTCGGGCCGTGGGAGTGCGCGGCGGCGCCGTGGTTCATGGACGCTTCGCAACTCGACAAGTACTGGGTCGCGTCGGGCCCGAAGTCGTGGAAGCACATCGACATCAAGCAGCTCGCGCACACGACCGAGACCCCGATCCAGCCGACGCAGGTCTCGGACATCCACGAGGACCCGTCGACGATCTCGTTCCACGTCTCCGACCTCGGCAAGCCCGTGCTCGTGCGTACGTCGTACTTCCCGAACTGGAAGGCGCACGGCGCGAGCGGGCCCTACCGCGTCGCGCCGAACCTGATGGTCGTCGTGCCGACGAGTCACGACGTGAAGCTCACCTACGGCCTCACGGCGGTCGACTGGCTCGGACGGCTCGGCACGGTGGTCGGGCTCGCCGGGCTCGGCGGGTTGTTCGCGTGGAAGGGGCTGGCGCAGTACCGCGCCACCGGGGATCCGGAAGCGCCGGGCGACGGCGACGGTGGCGGCGGGACCCCGCCGGTCGACGGTGATCGCCCCGACGGCGAGGGCGTCGAGGACGACGCGCCCGATGCCGAAGAAACACCTGCGCTGAGCACGGGAAACGGCGCCGGCACGGGTGATCCGGCGGCGGTCGGACCGCCCGCGACGACCGCGTAATCCGCACCCTCGGCCGTCGGAGCCACCGCTACCATGAGTGCCCGATCTTGGCCGCATCCCCCTGCCGGCCCGGTTGCTCTGTAGGAGTCCCGTTGTCGCTCGACGCCATCTTCAAGGCATACGACATACGCGGGCTCTACCCCGAGGAGCTCGACGAGGCGCTCGCTCGCCGCATCGGCAACGCCTTCGCGCACTTCACCGGCGCGCAGCAGCTCATCGTCGGTCGCGACATGCGCGCGTCGTCGGAGCCGCTGTCGGCGGCGTTCATCGAGGGTGCGACGCTCGCCGGCGCCGACGTGACCGACATCGGGATGTGCTCGACCGACGTCGTCTACTTCGCGGCCGGCAAGCTCGATGCGCCCGGCGCGATGTTCACGGCCAGCCACAATCCGGCCCAGTACAACGGGATCAAGCTGTGCCGGGCGGGCGCGGCGCCGGTCGGCGAGCAGTCGGGGCTCACCCAGATCAAGGACGTCGTCGCGGCCGGGATCACTTCCCGGGGCGAGGTCGCCGGCAAAGTCGAGCGACTCGACCTGCTGGAAGCGTTCGGTGACCACGTCCGCTCGTTCGTCGACCTCTCGGTGCTGCGGCCGCTCACGGTCGTGGCCGACACCGCCAACGGCATGGGCGGCCTCGTCGTCCCGAAGGTGTTCGAAGGGCTGCCCTTCACGCTCACGGTCATGTACGGCGAGCTCGACGGGACGTTCCCCAACCATCCCGCCGATCCGATCCAGGCCGAGAACCTCAAGGACCTCCAGCGCGCGGTGCTCGACATCGGCGCCGACGTCGGGCTCGCGTTCGACGGCGACGCCGACCGCGTGTTCCTCGTCGACGACGCCGGCCAGCCGGTGAGCGGCTCGACCACCACCGCGATCGTCGCGGCCGGAATCCTCGACCGCCACCCCGGCGAGACGGTCGTGCACAACCTCATCTGCTCGCGCGCGCTGCCCGAGGTGATTCGCGAGCACGGTGGCGTTCCCGTGCGATCGCGGGTCGGTCACTCGTTCATCAAGCAGATCATGGCCGAGACCGGCGCGATCTTCGGCGGCGAGCACTCGGCGCACTACTACTTCCGCGACAACTGGCGCGCCGACAGCGGCTCGATCGCGGCGTTGCTCGTGCTCGAGCAGCTCTCCCGCGCCAGCGTTCCGCTCTCGGAGTTGCGCAAGCCGTTCGAGCGCTACGTGCAGAGCGGGGAGATCAACTCGCGCGTCGACGACCCGCTCGCCGTCATCGAGACGGTGGCGGCCAAGTTCGCATCGAGTCCGCAGGACCGCCTCGACGGGCTCACCGTCGACGGCGGCGACTGGTGGTTCAACCTGCGGCCGAGCAACACGGAGCCGCTGCTGCGGTTGAACCTCGAGGCGCCGGACGCGGCCTCGTGCGACGCGCACACCGCCGAGGTGCTCGCGCTGATCCGGAAGTAGCCGGCTACCCCAAACCGCTCACGATCGTGCGGATCGCCTCGGCACCCCGCTCGGCGATCCGGTGCAAGAGGTCGAGGCGAACAGTCCACCGAGGCATGCCCGCCAGAGTGACCGGCCGGAGTTGCCGCGTGCGGATCTCGGCCTGCGCGCTCGACTGGGTCACGAAGGCCACATGGCCGTGGTCCCGTGCGAGCGTGATCGCGGTCGCCGCGTCGCCACAGTGGCGCACGCGCCATTCCTCGACGCCGGCGGTCGCCAGCTTCATCAGCACGCCTTCCGCCCCGTCACCCCACGCGTTTACTGCGAGCACGGCGCCGGCGAGCGTGTCGAGCGGGGGGCGCCGCACGCGGTTGAGGGGGTGGTCGGCGCCGACGACGCACACGACCGGATCGGGCGGGAGCGCGATGCGGCGCAGACCGCGGCGCGCCCCGCCCGGTATCGCGAAGCCGACGTCGGCGACGCCGTCGAGCACGAGCGTCTCGACTTCGTGCGAGTGCGCGTCGCGTATCGCGACACGACGGGGCAGATCGCCGAGTGCGCCGAGCACGAGTGGCACCACACGCGATGCGAACGTGGAGTGCACCGCGACGACGAGCCGCGGATGCAGCTCGCGTTGGTGCACGACCTCGAGGGCTTCGTCGGCGAGCGCGGCGCACCGCTCGGCGTAGGGGAGGAGCTGCTCGCCGGCGGGCGTGAGCGTGGCACCGCGCGTCGTGCGTTCGAACACGCGCGTACCGACGACGCGTTCGAGATGCCGGACCCGGTCGCTCACCGCCGGTTGGCTCACGAGGAGCTCGTCGGCGGCGCGACTGAAGCTGCCCCGGCGGGCGACGACGAGGAACACTTCGAGATCACGCAGTTCGAGTGACATAAGCAAAGCCTATGGAGTTCGCGAACCAGCTTCTGGGTTCCGCCTCGGCGCGAAGCGGCGGATGGTGTACCCATGGTCGAAGGTCACGACATCCGGGATTTCTCGCTGACGACGCACGTCGTGCACTTGCCCGACGGTCTCGGCATCCACGCCCGCGTCGCCGACGCCGCATTCTGGGCGACGGCCGACGGGTCCGAGCTCGCCACGGGCCGCCTGGTCTCGGTGTTCTCCTACGACGTCACCTGGGACTACCAGGAGCTGCATCCCACCGGCGACGAGCTGGTGTACGTGCTGGAAGGCGACGTCGAGTTGCTCCTCGACCGCGGCGAGGGGGAACGCGCACGGCAGCTCGCGCGCGGCCGCGCGGCCGTGATCCCCGCCGGGTGCTGGCACCGCGTCGCGGTGCACGCTCGGGCGACGCTGTTGTTCGTCACGCCGGTGCCGGCAACGACTGAGCACCGAAGCTGCCGGGCTGGATAGCGTGGCGCGAATTCGAGGGCCGACAGCACAGAGCCCGAACCCACGAACCCGAACCTACGAACCCCGGAGGCGCGTCAATGGCACTCGACCCGAAGCTGCTCGAGATCCTGGCGTGCCCGGAGGACAAGGGCCCGCTGCTGTACTTCCAGGACGAGGACACGCTCTACAACCCGAGGCTGAAGCGCCGCTACCGCGTGCTCGACGGCGACATCGCCGACATGCTCATCGACGACGCCGAGACCGTTGACGACGCCGAGCACGCCCGGCTCACGAAGAAGGCCGAGACCGACGGCATCGAGCCGAACTTTGCCGGCTGACTCCCTCGGGTTCCTCGACGCCGTAGCCGGGCTGCCCGAACAACTGGCCGCGGCCCACGAGGCGGCGGCGATGGTGCCCGCCGGCGCGCTCCCGAGCGTCGACGCGATCCAGAACATCGTGGTGCTCGGGATGGGCGGCTCCGGCATCTCGGGTGACGTGGTCTCCGCCGCGTTCAACGACGAGCTGCCCGTTCCGATCAGCGTGTTGAAGCAGATCCGCACGCCGGCCTACGTCGGGCCGAACACGCTGGCGTTCGCAGTGTCGTACTCGGGCGACACCGAAGAGACGATCTCGATGGCACGCAGCGCAGTCGAGCGTGGTGCGCAACTCGTGGCCGTGTCGTGCGGCGGTGAGCTCGAAACTGTCGCTCGCGATGCGGGAGCGTTGCACGTGCCGTGTCCGCCGGGGTTCTTGCCGCGCGCGGCGGTCGGCGCGCTGGTGGCCCCACTGTGCACCGTGCTGTACCGCCTCGGGCTCGCGCCGGGCGCGAACGCGTTGATGTTGCGCGCCCAGCAGCAGCTGGCGGCCCGGCGGGATGCATGTCAACCCGGGATCGACGGGCAGGCGAACGTGGCCCGTGAGCTCGCGCGCCGGATCGGGCGGACGATCCCGCTGATCTACGGCGGCGGTGCGATCGGCGCGGTGGCCGCGTACCGCTGGAAGTGCGACATCAACGAGAACGCCAAGGCGCCCGCGTTCTGGCACACCTACCCCGAGCTCGACCACAACGAGATCTGCGCGTGGGGTCAGCACGGCGACGTCACCCGTCAGCTCATGACGCTGGTCGAGCTGCGTCACGGCTCCGAGCACCCGCGACTGCGCCTCCGCTTCGACGCGACGCGCGAGATCATCGAGGAGTGCGTGCACCAGGTCCTGTCGGTGGAGGCCGAGGGCGAGGGCCGGCTCGCGCAGCTCCTCGACCTCATGTACGTCGGCGACTGGACGAGCTGCTACCTCGCCTTGGAGAACGACGTCGACCCCGGCCCGATCGACGCGATCATGGCGCTGAAGGCCCGTATGGGCGTTTCCGCCTAGGACCCGTCCCGATTCACGTCGAGCCCGTTCACTTCGAGGCGGAACACGTCGGGCCGCGCGTAGTGGCCGACGACGTCGAACTCGTGGCGTGACAGTCGCGCCTGCCGGGCGTCGATCTGCGCGTACAGGATCCCCGGCTCGCCGATCAACGGTCCGGCCAGCACGTCGCCGCCCGGGCCGACGATGATCGAGTTGCCGCGCGACATCCAGTCGTCGTCGGCGTACATCTCGTCGCGGCCGGACATCTCCGCCGGCACGTCGGTGCCGCGCTGGCACGACGTGATGCCGAGCACGTAGCAACGGCCTTCCTTGGCGATGTGCCGCATCGAGAGCGGCCACGTGTCGGAGTTGTCCCAGGTGGGCGCGAGGAGCACGTCGACGTTCTGTTCGTACATCGCCACCCGCGCGAGCGGCATGTAGTTCTCCAGCAGATCAGCCCGCCGACGCGGCCGAACGGCGTGTCGATCACTGCGAGGGTCGAGCCGTCGCCGGATCCCCACACGAGCCGTTCGCCACCGGTGGCGACGAGCTTGCGGTGCTTGGCGAGCAGCGCGCCGTCGGGGCCGAAGTAGAGCAGCGTGTTGTAGACGGTGCCGCCGTCGCGCTCGTTCACCCCGATGGCCAGGTGGCACTCGTGCTCACGGGCGATGGCGCCGAGCGCGTCGCAGGCCGGGCCGGGAACGTCGACGCTCTGGTCGTACCACCGCGCGTACCACTCGCGGTCACGCCCGCTCCAGGGCGTCGTGCGCCACACCCAATCGGGGTACGTCGGGACGAAGCCCTCGGAGAAGGCGACCAGGCGCGCATCGTGGCCGGCCGCCTCCTTGGTGAGCTCGCCCACCCGCTCGATCGTGGCCTCCCGGTCGCAGAAGACGGGTGTGGCCTGGACGGCGGCAACGGTCACGGGTTCCATTGCGAGACCTTCGCACCAGTGGTGCGTTACTATCAAGACCCTGGTCGGGCCCCGAACGTGGGCTGTCATCCGGTGATCCGGGCCGGCCTCCGTGGATGTTCGCGTGTTCCGCCTCGGAACGCGCCGAAACCGGAGGACCAAACATGACCAAGACCGAATCACCTTCTGTCGCCGCGAAGCTCGACTTCAAGGTGGCCGACCTCTCGCTCGCGTCGTGGGGACGCAAGGAGATCGAGCTCGCCGAGGTGGAGATGCCCGGCCTGATCGCGTGCCGCGAGGAGTACGGGCCCGCGCAGCCGCTCAAGGGCGCTCGCATCACCGGCTCGTTGCACATGACCATCCAGACCGCCGTGCTCATCGAGACGCTGGTGGATCTGGGCGCGCAGGTGCGGTGGGCGAGCTGCAACATCTTCTCGACGCAAGACCATGCCGCGGCGGCGATCGCGGTGGGCCGCACCGGCACGCCCGAGTCGCCCGCCGGCGTCCCGGTGTTCGCGTGGAAGGGCGAGTCGCTCGAGGAGTACTGGTGGTGCACCGAGCAGGCGCTCCGCTGGCCCGACCCCGACGAGAACGGCTCGCACGCGCCCAACATGCTCCTCGACGACGGTGGCGACGCGACGCTGCTGATCCACAAGGGCGTGGAGTTCGAGCGGGCGGGCAAGGTTCCCGATCCCTCGACCGCCGACAACGACGAGTACGCCGTGATCCTCGGTGTGCTCGGCCGGATCCTCGGTGAGCAGCCGAAGCTGTGGCACGAGTTCGCGGCGACCGTGAAGGGCGTCACCGAAGAGACCACCACCGGCGTGCACCGGCTCTACGAGATGCACGACGCGGGCACGCTCTTGTTCCCGGCGATCAACGTCAACGACTCCGTCACGAAGTCGAAGTTCGACAACCTCTACGGCTGCCGGCACTCGCTGATCGACGGCATCAACCGCGCGACCGACGTCATGATCGCGGGCAAGATCGCCGTGGTCTGCGGTTACGGCGACGTCGGCAAGGGTT
>CAZLEC010000100.1:0-10612 GCA_964558245.1 uncultured Burkholderiales bacterium
TCGTCGGCCATGCGCGTGTCGGCGAAGAAGAGCGAGGCGTAGCCGAGATCGACCATGAGCTCGGAGGTGTCCTTCGCCTCCGACAACATGGCTTTCAGATTTCTCGGTCGTTCGTCCATCAGGAGTTCGGCATCAGAGGTTCGCCCGGGCCGACACGTCAGCCGAGACCCAAGATCACGATCGCCAGGATAAGCGACAACGCGCCCAGGAGGTCGAGGCTCGACGTAACCATCGGGACGCCGTGGTTGTCGGGGTCGAGACCGAACCGGTACGTCGCCACGGCGGCGTAGAAGCCCACCACGACCGAGGCGGTCGTGGCCATGAACCCGGCGAGCAGGGCCACGCCCATCATGTCGAGCCCGCCCGGGCTGGCCCGGTTCGCGACGTGGGCGACGATGATCGAAGACGTGCCGAGGAACACGAACACCGGGATGGCGTACATGTAGATGAGCATCACGTCGTCTATCGCGGCCCGCCAGGCGCCCCGGCCGGGCACGAGCGTGCCGAGATGGAGCTTGGTCGAGATGCGGGCGGCGAGGATCGCGCCCAGCGACCCGGAGTCCTCGAGGAAGGCCGGGACGAGCACCAACAGCGCCGGGAACGCGATGAACGACTCGAGACGCTTCTGGATCGTGACGCCGGCCATCAGGTCGACCGCGCCGGCCAGGACGAGGATCGGGAACGACTCGAGCACGATCCGGCGCAGGATCGGCAGGCTCGAACGCAGCGCGTACACGAGCGAGGCGACCGCGAGCGCCACGCACAGGACCGCGATGATCGGGGTGACGAAGCGGTACCCGATCAGGTAGGTGGCCACGAACAGGCTCGGCAAGGTCGCGATGTCACCCGCGGCGGTCACGATCGGCGCGGCCACGTTGTCGAGGTCGAGGCTGCGCCGGGCACAGAACGCCGCGACCGCGACCGTGAGCACGAGCACCACGATCGACGACAGGATCGCGCCGATCACCGAGATCACCATGTAGTCGACGACCGAGATCGTCCGCGTCGTGAAGAAGGTGCCCGACACGACCTTGGCCAGGACGGCGAGGACGGCCGAGATCGACAGGGACAAGACGATGGCGGCGCCGACGTTCTGCCCGTACAGCGTGTCGACCCGGCGGGAGACCCGGAACGTCCCGGCGTGGATCTGCGTCCCGAGCCGGCTGCCGAGACCGCCGAAGATGTTCCCCCGCATCCCGATCGCGGCGGGGATCAGGATGAACAGGCCCGGGAGGGCGGTGAGGGTGTTGGTGATCGAGGCGAGCGTCAAGCCGGTGACGAGGTCGCCACCCGAGGAGATCAGGAGCGCGAAGAAACCCGCTCGTACTCCGGCAAAGTCCGAGCGCAGCAGCGCGACGAAACGCGCGACAGCAAGGCGCGGGAATCGAAGCATCGCAAACTCGGCGGTTCAGACACAGTCAGCAACCTCAAATGGGCACAGCGGCAACACTCCAGTCTACCCCGAGTCCCGTACCGCGCGAACGGGCCCGACCGGGTCGCTACGCAGCTGCGACGGGGGCGTCCGGCGTGGCCTTCACGCGGCTGCGCCGCCGGCGCCGGATCGTCGGCCCGAACGCGAGCGCCAGGAGCGTGATCACCCCGAGCGCGAGGTACTCCGGATACTTCGAGTCGGAGTGGTACTGGAACACGACGTGGCTGGTCCCGGCCGGGATGGGCACGCCCACGAAGCTCGGGGCGAGCATCGCGGTCTTGACCGGCTTCCCGTCGACGGTCGCCCGCCAGTGCGGCGCGTACGACTCCTTCAGCATCACCCATGACGGCCTCGACGCGGTCACGGTGCCCGCGAAGCGGCCGTTGTCGAGCGAGTAGCTGCTCGTGTCGACCTGGCCCGGAGGACCGGTGTACGGAGCGGAGGCGTTCATCGACGGGGCCGGGGCCGGGTGCCCGTCGTAGGCGACGAGCGGGTGGCGGAACTCCGTGAGCGCGAGCGACTGCATGTAGCCGCCGACGGGTTGCGTGAAGGCCTGGGCCATGTCCGTGCGGTTCGCGGGCACTGCCTGGGTGGTGTCGACGACCTCGAGGTAGCCGCTGACGTTGTCGACCGCCCACAACGTGTAGCCGTCGACCTCGGCGATCTGCTTCGCGGCGACCGAGGCCGTACGGCCCGGGGGAAGCAACACGTACTTGATGTCGAAGAGGTCGTACTGGGCCGGGTTGCTCTCGTTGAAGTTGGCCTCGATGTCCTGGCTCAACGAGTCGGTGCGGAGCGTGAAACCGAGGGAGTCCTCGTCCTGCTGCACCGGCAAGTACGTGACCACGACCGCGCCGACCTTGATCGCGCCGCCCCAGGTATTGGGGAGCCCGGCGTAGATCCGGCCGCCCCCGAGTCGCTTCGCCATGTCGATCAGCTGATTGACCGCGACGCCGTCGGCCTTGTCGGCCGCGACCTGCGCGGTGATGTAGGCCTTGTCGTCGTTGGCGTACTTGTCGCGATCGTTGACCACCGGCCACATCACCAACACCGCGAGCACACACACCACGAGCGGGGCGACCAGCTTCCGGCCGGGGATCCTGAGCACGAACCGAGCCCCGCCGAGCACCGCGCGGAACGCCCACACCGAGCCGATGCCCGCGAGCAGCATGCCCGCGAAGTGCACCCCGATGATGTAGCGGTGCAGGAGGAGGTCGGAGCCACCGGGAAGGCGGGAGAGGATCGGGCCGACGACGCGATGGCCGGAGTACATCGCCAGGCTCAGGATCATCAGCCCGAGAGGCAGGCGCGCGCTCTCGTCTCGGCGTGACCGCCACAGGCACACCAACACGCCGAGCCCGACGAGCACGCTCACGACCGGGTAACGCCCGAAGTCGAAGATCCGGCCGTCGAACAGCCACGTGAAGACCTTGCCCGGGCCGTAGGAGTTGACCCAGAAGGTGCCGGCCTGGAACGAGTTCACGTTGACGTAGTCGAGACCGCCGAGGGTCGGGATGAAGATGAACGCGAAGATCAGGATTCCACCGGCGCCGACCAGCGCGCTGCGACCGAGTCGCTTGAGAATTTCCGGGGGACGCATGATCACGAACACCCCGAGCGCGAGGAGCACGAGATAGCCGGTGATGAAGTGGAGCGCGCACGTGAGCCCGACGGCGAATGCCGCGAGCGCGTAACGCTCGCCCTTCGCAACCGCGCGCCACGCGAGACCCAACGCGATCGGCATGAGCCAGAGCGCCCACAGCATCGACCACATGCCGCTGCCGACCCACAGGAAGCTCGCCCACTCGAAGCCGTAGCCGACGACGTTCGACATCATGGGCGAGATGAGCGCGGCCGCGCCCGCCTGCCAACGGTCGAGACCGAGCAACCGGGCGCCGATGTAGACGCTGATCGGCCAGGTGCAGATCAGCAGGTAGTTCGAAACACGGAACAGCGAGTCGCCGAAGACGATGCTCAGCAATCCGGTGATGACGTGCGACAGCACCTGATACTGCAGGAACTGCGGCGATCCGAGACCAAGGTAGGGATACCAGGCGTCGAACGGGCTGTGACCGGCGCGGATCCGTTGCTCGGCGAACCGGGCGAACGACGCGTGGGTCGACGCGTCGTTCGGGAACGGGACCGAGCGCAACTCGGGGCGCAACACCCACAGGCCGAACCCGACCGCGAACGCGACGAGGATCAGCGGAGTGAGTGCCCGCCACTCCCGAGGCTTCCACTCCCGCGGCGACGTCGGCCGCGGCACACTGCGTGTGAGCCGCGTCAGTCGGCGCGGCTTGGCCGTTGCGCGAGAGGCATCGGCTTCGACCGCGTCGATGACGTCGACCACGACAACCGACTCAGCGCCCGCGGGCGAGCACGCCGCCCGCGAGCGAGGGAGCATGACGCTCCCCGCTCACCTGGGCGGCGAACCCGGCGTCGGACTCGGCAATCACGGGGCGCTCGACGTCGTCACGGCGCCCACGCTCGCACCGGTTCCGCCCACCGCCTTCAACCCGCTCCCGCTCGTGAGCGGGCTCTTCGGCGAGATGTCGAGACTCTTGATGAGCGCCGGGTTGATCTTCAGTGCCTTGTTCAACTCCGTCGTGGCTTCCTTGTTGTCCGCCGGCTTGCCCGTGCGAGCGAGCGCGAGGCCGAAGTTCCAGTGCGCGTTCGCGTCACCGGGGTTGGCAGCCACGGCCCGGCGCAGGTACGAGATCGCCGAGGGGATCTGGTCGGCCTGGAACTGCAAGACGCCGTAGTTATAGAGCGCCGACTCGAACGCGGGGTCGATGGCGAGCGACTTGAGGTAGTCCTTGCCCGCATCGCTGTTGTTTCCCGCGCCCTGGGCGATGACGCCGAGGTTGTACCAGCCGTACTTGTCGTTGGGGTCGTTCTTCACGACGGTCTGGAACTCGCTCTTCGCGAGCGTCACGTTGCCGGCGGTGTAGTCGTTGAGCGCCTGCTGCAGCGTCGCCGTGCCCGACGCGGTGCCGCCGTTGCCGGTCGAACACGCGGCGAGCGCCGCGACCAACACGCCCAATCCGATTCCCCGCACCGCCTTCGAGACGACGCCCTTGTTGTCCACGCCCGCTCCCCGACCTACGCCCATGAGTCCTTTGTCCCTTCCGAATGTCATGATTTGCGTGCCTTCGCCCGAGACACTGGCCGCGCTTGTTCTACGCCAGTGCCAAGCAGAATCGTCGTCAGGCGCCGGCTCGAGCGCTTTGCTCGAAATCAGCACCGGGCGACGGTGATTGCCCGTAGATCCGTGCGATCAATTCGCACTGAGAAGTCACATCGTATTTCCGCAGAATCGAGCTGATGTGCTTCCGCACCGTGTAGATCGAGATACCGAGGTCACGGGCGACCGCCGAAGAGCGCAGACCCTGTGTGAGGGCGATCGCGATCTCCTGTTCACGGGCTGTGAGCTTGACGTCGCGACCGCTTACGGCTCGTAGGTCGATCACTCCGGAGCCGTTGCCGCTGTCCGGCGCACCGCTCGGCAGCCTCGACACGCCGTTTCCGCCGTTCATCGCGTGCAGTCCGTTGGCGGATGCTCGCTCGGCCTCGCGGATCGCGTCGGCGTCGGCTCGCTCGGAGCTCAGCAGGCAGAGCGCGCAGAGGTCGGCGAGCGCGATCAGGAAGGCGCGCTGCATCTCCTCGAATCGATACGGCACCGCGAAGGCGAGCCCGAAGACCCCGAACGCCCGACCCTGCGCGACGAGCGGCAGCACCGCCAGCGTCTCGACGTCGTCACCGACGCGCAGCGCCGGGTACCGGGCCTTGCGCTCATCGATCGACGGCACCCAGATCGCCTCGCACAGGCCCATGGCGTCGTTCCACGGGTCGCGGCCGAGTCGCGGCCGCTCGTGCGGAGACTCCGCGAGGTCGAGCGACGTCCCCCACCGGGCGACGTTCAGCACCGCCCCGCTGGTCTGGCGACCGATGACCGCGCCGACCGGCTGGAACACCTGGGCTCCGTGGCCGACGATCACGTGGAGCATGTCGTCGAGGGTCGCGGCCGATGCCAGCGCGCGCAGCACGCCGTGCATCAACTCGAGAGCGCCCCGTTCCCCCAGGCTCCCCGGATCAGCCTCTAGCTCCATCTCGGGCATGAGATCCCCCCCGCGCCACCCCTACCAAACGCCGCCCGTGCCCTTGCACACGCAATCCTTGCGACGTGACTACTAGCTCAGGTGACTACCCCGCTCAGTGACCGGCTCATTTTGGTGACCTCCACAAGGGTTGTCAAATGACTCGTAAAGGAATTGCCGGTTGCATGAACGCATTGTCAACTGCGATGCTGAGCACCGGGGAAAAGCGGGGGGTCAGCAGGATGCAGCTGCTCATCGAGCACACGGACGGCGACGACGTAGTCGAAGTGCAAGTCAAGCAGGCTGCCGCGCTTCACGTCGTCACGCCGTTGGTCTTGCGGGGGCACGGCCGGTCGTCGTTGGCGGCCGCGCTCGAAGGCGTGCAGCGAAGCGGCGTACCGTGCATCGTCGAGGAGCCGTCCGGCCACGCGGCCGAGCTCGCGAACCATCTCGACCTCGTCCTCGACGAGCATCGAGCCGGCTTCGAAGGCGAGTGGACGATCGCGGTCTGGGTCGGCGAGCGCAACCAGCACCGCTGGCTGCAGCACCCGTCCGCGGACTCCGCGCCGGTCATCCTCGAGCGGCGCAACGGCGGTCACAAGCTCGTGTATTTCGGCGCCTGCTGAGGCCCGTCCGTCGCTCGCCAACCTTGTGGCTTGGGTCGGATTTGAGTAATTTGAGCAGGCATGACACCGAAGCACAGCTCCGATGTCACTGGCGTTGATCTCTTCATCACCTCGGCCACCGGGCGGCAGCCGTGAACCCCTCAGCATCTGCTTCCGAGGTCGCCCGCCGTGGGTTCGCGATCATTCCCGACGCGCTCGACGCCGCTGAGGTCGAGCGGCTGATCGAGGTGCTCGACCGCCTCATCGCCGAAGACCTTCGCCACCCCGATCCCCGGCGCCGCAACGACGACTGGATGGCGTTCAACGGGGCGCTGCGCGACGACGCGATCGCCGACGTCGTGACCCACCCGAACCTCCTCCCGCACGTCGAGGCGATCCTCGGCCCGACGTGCATCATGTACGCCTGCGTCAGCTCGAGCATGCCGCCGAACGGGACGAACTTCTCGATGCGCGTCCACGTCGACAGCCCGCGCGTGATCCCGTCGTACCCGACGAATGTCGGCGTGATGCTCGCGCTCACCGACTACACCGAGGAGAACGGCGCGACCCGGTTTCTCCCCGGTTCCTTCGAGCAATTCGAGCCGCCGACGACCGAGGAATTCGATCGCGACGCCGAGATGGTGTTCCCGCGCGCGGGCAGCGCCGTCGTGTTCAACGCCCGCACCTGGCACACCGGCGGCGTGAACCGGACCAACGAGCCGCGCCATGCCGTGACCGTGAACTATTGCCGCGCGTACATGCGGCAGTCGTTCGACTTCGTCCGCATGGTGCCGCCCGAACGGGTGCCGTCGCTCAGCCCGGCGCTCCGCCGAGTTCTCGGTTTCGACGTACGCATGCCGACCAGTCTGGATGAGTACTACGTCGACGAGTCCGAGCGGCTCTACAAGGCGAACCAGGGGTGACGTGATGACGCACGACGCCAGCACCGTGTTGCCGTTCAACCGCGCGACGCGGGCACCTCGCCAGATGGAGTACCTCGCGGCGTCGTTCTTCAGCGACCGCATCTCCGGCGACGGGCCCTTCTCGCATCGTTGCGTCGAGGCCCTCTCCGCGCACCTGGGCTCGGAGCGCGTCCTGCTCACGCCGTCGTGCACGAGTGCGCTCGAGATGGCCGCGCTGCTCTCGGGCGTCGGCCCGGGAGACGAGGTCATCGTTCCCTCGTTCACGTTCGTCTCGTCGGCCAACGCGTTCTTGTTGTTCGGGGCGACACCGGTCTTCGCCGACATCGATCCGGTGCGGTTCAACATTACGCCGGAGTCGATCTTCGAGTCGCTCACGCCGCGCACGAAGGCGGTCGTGGTCGTGCACTACGGCGGCATCAGCTGCGACATGGCCGGCATCCGGCGGCTCTGCGACAAGCACGGCCTGATCCTCATCGAGGACTGCGCGCACGCGCTGTTCGCGTCGTCGTGCGGCCGGCCGCTCGGCACGCAGGGCGATCTCGCGACGTTCAGCTTCCACGAAACGAAGAACGTGACGTGCGGCGAGGGCGGCGCGCTGCTCGTCAATCGCGAAGACTGGTGGGACCGGGCGCTCATCGTGCGCGAGAAGGGCACCGACCGCACCAAGTTCATGCTCGGGCAGGTCGACAAGTACACGTGGGTCGACCGCGGCTCGAGCTACCTCCTCGCCGACCCGCTGGCTGCGATCGTGCTCGCGCAACTCGAGTTCGTCGACGTCATCCAGACCCGGCGCAAGGAAGCCTGGTCGCGCTATGGCGCCGAGCTCCCCCGCTGGGCGAAGCTCGTCGGCGCGCAGCTCCCGACGGAGGCCGACGACGGCGACGTCTCGCCGTACCACCTCTTCCCGATCCTGCTCGCCGACAACGACATGCGCGACCGCTTTCTCGCGCACTGCCGATCCCACGGCGTCACATCGGTGTTCCACTACCTCCCGCTGCACGAGTCGCAGGTCGGCCGCGCGCTCGACCCCGACGCCGAGTGCCCGGTCACCGTCGACGTCTCCGGCCGGCTCGCTCGCCTTCCGCTGTTCTCCGACATCATCCCCGACGAGGTCGAACGGGTGCTCGATGTCGTCACCGCGTTCGCGGGATGAGGCCATGAGCTCTTCGTGCGCGTCCGTCTCGGTCGTCGTACCCGTGTACAACAACGAGGCGTCGCTCGACGAGCTCGTTCGCCGGCTCGTCGCCGTGCTCGAGCGCCGCAGCGCCCCGTACGAGATCGTGCTCGTCGACGACGGCAGCGCCGACGAGTCGTGGAAGATCATCACCCGCAACGCCCGCGAGAACGATCGCGTCGTCGGCCTGCACCTGTCCCGCAACTTCGGGCAACAGCCGGCGACGCGCGCCGGCCTCCACCGGGCCACCGGCGACATCACCGTGCTCATGGACGCCGACCTCCAGGACCAGCCCGAAGAGATCCCGGCGATGGTCGAGGCGCTCACCGACGACGTCGACATCGTCGTGACCACGTGGAATCCCGACGAGACCGAGGTCAAGGAGCGCCTGAGCTCCCGCATCTTCCACCGCATGTTCGCGTCGATCATCGGCGTGCAGCTTCCGCGCAACCTCGGCACCTACCGCGCGTTCACTCGCGAATTCCGGGCCGCGGTGCTCGACTATCCCGAGTCCACCGCCGTGTACGGCCCGCTCATGGCCCAGATGGGATTCAGCGCCTTCTACCTCGAGGTGAAGCGCAGCGCGCCCACCGGCCGCAAGTCGAGCTACAGCTTCCGCAAGCGCGCCCGGCTTGCAATGAACACGCTGTTGACGTACTCCGACGTCCCGTACCGCGCGGTGTCGTGGTCGGGAGTCGCGCTGGTGGTTGCCAGCTTGGCCTACCTGCTCGTCATCGTCGGCCAGTACCTGATCGTGGGCCGGCGGGCGCCGTCCGGCATCACGTTGATCCTCACCGTTCAGCTCTTTCTCTCGGGCGCGGTGCTGGCGTGCCTCGGCGTGCTCGGCGCGTACCTCTTCCGGATCTTCCGGGAGGTGCTCCAGCGACCGCATTTCCACGTCGCTCGGGAAGCCGGGAAGGGACTGCGGGACGAGCTCGCGGATGGCGCTTGAAGCGGGTGACGCTGCTGCAGTCGAACTACCTGCCGTGGCGGGGCTACTTCGACTTCATGGCCAAGAGCGACGAGTTCGTCGTCTACGACTCGTGCCAGTACACCGTGAACGACTGGCGGAACCGCAACCAGGTGAAGACCCGCGACGGCGTGCGCTGGCTCACCGTGCCCGTCATCACGAAGGGCCGGTTCGGGCAGCGCATCACCGACGCGGAGGTCGTCGACCACAAGTGGGTCAAGACCCACCTCTCGACGATCGCGGCCGCGCTGGGCAAGGCCGAGTTCGGGAAGCAGACCCTCGCGCTGCTGGGTGAATGCTACGACGTCGCCGCCAAGACCCGGTCACTGCACGAGATCAACGTGCGGTTCCTGGAGGCGATCCACGCTTCGCTCGGCTTCCACTGCCGGCTGACCGACGACTCCGAATACGCCGTCGACACGATTGCCGACCTCGCGCCGAGCGCCAAGGTCGCCGAGCTCGTGCGCCGGGCCGGCGGGACCCGTTACCTCACCGGGCCGCGCGGCCTCGACTACCTCGACCCGGCCGACTTCGCCACCCGCGGGATCGCGATCGACGTGCTCGACTACTCGACTCTCGGCCCGTATCCCCAACTCCACGGCGAGTTCGTCGATCACCTCTCGGTGATCGACCTGCTCGCGAACGCAGGGAGCGGGTCGGCCGCGTACCTCACCTCGACAGTGCGCGAAGTGTCCGCGTGACGACCTCGCTCGAAGTCACCGCTCCCACGAGCGAGCCGGCCGCGTCGGAGTCACCCGACACGTACCGGCCCCATCTCGACGGACTCCGCGCGGTCGCGGTGTACCTCGTGCTGCTCTTCCACGCGGGGCTGAGCGCGTTCTCGGGCGGCTACATCGGCGTCGACGTGTTCTTCGTGCTGTCGGGCTATCTCGTCACGCAGCTGTTGCTCCGCGACATCGCCCACAACGGCTCCATCCGCTTCGGCCGCTTCTACTCACGACGCTTCCGGCGCCTGCTCCCGGCCGCGTTCGTCGCGCTCATCGTCACCGCAGTGGTCTTCACGGCGATCTCGTCGGCCGTGGAGGTCTCGGGTGCGATGGAGTCGTTCAAGGCCGCGTTCCTGTACTCCGCGAACTGGTATTTCATCCATCACGCGAGCGGCTACTTCGGCGCCGACATCACCACGAACCCCGTGATCCCGTTCTGGTCGTTGGCGGTGGAGGAACAGTTCTACCTGCTGTGGCCGCTCACGCTCGGCGGCGTGTTCCTGTTGAGCCGGCGCCTCGATCCCCGCCGCCAGATGGGCGCGATCAAGATCGCCGTCGCCGTCGGCGCGGTCGGCTCCGCGGTATGGGCGCTGTCGCTCCGGACCGGCAACCCGAACCACGCCTACTACGGCACCGACGCCCGGGCCTACTAGTTGCTCGCGGGCGCGCTGCTCGCCCAGATC
>CAZLEC010000101.1:0-6671 GCA_964558245.1 uncultured Burkholderiales bacterium
GACCCCGCACGGCCCGGGCCCGCGCCGCGTCGGTGCTCGGGTCGGCGTCGGACGTCACGCCGTGAGGATATCGAATGGTTAGGTAGACGAACTATTAGGTCAGACCAACCCTCTGACCAGCCCTTTCTCAGCCCTGTGGATAACCATGCGTCTCAGAACCACACGAGATGTTGGTGAGAGACGCATCGGGGTCAGGGGGTTTCCCAGAGCTCGCGTTGGTTGAGCATGGCGTCGAGGCCCATGGATTCGTCGTCGAACTGGTCGCTCCAGCGCATCGAGGCCTGGCGGACGCCCAGCACGACCAGGCCGACCGGCAGCACCCAGTTGAAGATGGTGCTCCCGAGCCGGGTCTCGATGACTCCGCCGGCGAGCTGCGAGCCGGCGATCGCGACGAACACGGCCGCCCACATCAGCGTGAGCTCGACGTTGGCCCGGTTGAACCGTGAGGTGTTCCAGTACTTCCGCTGCACCATCTCGCGGGCGTATTGCTCGGTGAACGGCTGGAACGCCAGCGACGCGACGGCGAAGCACGCCAGCGCGCCCACCGCGACCGTGTTGTGGTATCGCTGCAGAAACCCTTGCGGATCGTGCTGATTCATCGCTCCGGCGACCGCCAGCGCCACGAACAAGGCGATCGAGAAGATCTCGAGCTCCTTGACCGACCGGTCGCGGGCCGACGCGACGGCGATCGCGGCGCCGGTCGCGAGGGCGGCGACGCTGCCCCACGTGACGCCTTCCAGCGACCCGCGGCCGATCACCGCGAAGACGATCCACGGGAGGAACCCGAGGTACGTACGTGCACTCATCCGTGCCTCCACTTGCCGAGCGCGCCGGTGCTCAAGTCGTCATCGGCCGGGGTCGACAGACACTTCAACTCGAACGGATCACACCACTATCGGCCGAATGAAGGCTCGAGACGCGGACCACCGCTCGATCGATACGGATGCGACGGCTATAACTGCGGGACGCGGGGGTGCCAAATGTGGGGGAGAGCGGGGAGAATTGCCGTCCCGATGACGGCGTTTCTGCTGATGGCGGGGCTCGCGTCGCCGGCTCTGGCCGCGCCCGCGGCCGGCGCCGATCCGTTCCAGAGCGTCCTCAACGGCCGCGGTCACTATCTCCACCGCGGCGCCCACGGTGAGGCCGACGTCAACATCTGCTCCGACTCGGTCGCGCCCGGCTTCGCGCACTGCGACGCGCACGTGCGCACGGATCTGTTCGGCAAGGGCGTGCGCCCGGCCGGCGTGCACACGGCAGGGACCGTCGCCGGACCGAACGTGATCGGTGCGGGCGGCGCCTACGACCCGCTGTACCTGCAGTCGGCGTACAGCGCGCCGTCGGGATCGAACGGCGCGGGCCAGACGGTTGCGATCGTCGACGCGTACGACGCGGTGAACGCCGAGGCCGACCTCGCGACCTATCGATCGCACTTCGGCCTGCCCGCGTGCACGACCGCGAACGGTTGCTTCCGGAAGGTGAACGAGCACGGCGGCGCGACTCCGCCCGCGGCCGACGCGGGATGGGCGCAGGAGATCTCGCTCGACGTCGACATGGTGAGCGCGCTGTGCCCGAAGTGTCACATCCTCTTGGTGGAGGCGTCGACGGCATCGATCGGCGATCTCGGCACCGCGGTGAACGAGGCGGTTGCGCTCGGCGCCAACGTCGTGAGCAACAGCTACGGCTCCGGCGAGTGGAGCGCCGAGACGTCGGCCGACGCCGCGTACTACGACCACCCCGGCGTCGCGATCGTCGCGAGCTCCGGTGACAACGGCTTCGGCGTGAGCTACCCCGCGGCGTCGCCCGACGTCGTCGCGGTGGGCGGCACCAGCCTCGTGCAGGCGACCAACACCGGCTCGCGCAACGCGACCGAGACGGTGTGGTCGGGCGCCGGCAGCGGCTGCAGCCTCTACGAGGCGAAGCCCGCCTGGCAGACCGACACCGGGTGCAGCAAGCGTTCCGTGGCCGACGTGTCGGCGGAGGCCGATCCCTACACGGGTGTGTGGGTGTACGACAGCGCCGACACCGGCAACGCCGGTTGGGACGTGTTCGGCGGGACGAGCGTGGCCGCACCCATCGTCAGCGCGATGTACGCGCTCGCCGGCAACGCCGCCTCGACCGACCAGCCCGGCTCGTACCCGTACGCCGACACGGCTGCGCTCAACGACGTGACCTCCGGATCGAACGGGAGTTGCGGCGGTTCGTACCTCTGCACTGCCGCCGTCGGTTACGACGGCCCGACCGGTCTCGGGACGCCGAACACCGCCGCCGCGCTCACCGCGCCCGGCACCGGGGCGACGCCGCCCCCGGATCCGCCGCTCGATCCTCCGTCGGCGCCGGCGCCCGACTTCTCGATCTCGGCCGCCGCGTCGGGCTCGCCGCTGCGGGCCGGTACCTCCGGCAAGAGCACCGTCACCCTCACGCCGCTCTACGGCGACACCGGCACGGTGAACCTGTCGACGACCACGACGCCGAGCCTCGGTCTCACGACTTCCATCGCTCCCCACGCGGTGGATCTCGAGATCCCGCCGAGCACCTCGACGCTCGCGCTCACCGCGCACACAGCTGGTACGTACACGGTCTCGATTACGGCCACGCAGGGCGCGCTCACGCACACGACGACCGTGAAAGTGACGGTCAACGACTTCTCGCTCGACGTGTCGCCCGCGAAGGCGAGCGTCGTGCGCGGGAAGCCGAGCCGCTACACGGTGACGGTGACCCCCGGCGGCTCGTTCACCGGCGCGGTCACGCTCTCGGTCTCGGGTCTCCGTGCGCACGACACCGTCGCGTACGCCCACAACCCCGCACCGGCCTCGGGATCGCAGGTTGTCACGATCACGACATCTACGAAGGATGCGCGTGGAACACTTTCTTTACGATTCACAGGCGCGAACGGCACCTTGAGCCACAGCGTGGTGGTCTCGCTCGTGCTTCTCTAGACGTCGCGGGTGCCGAGCGCCGGCAGCCGCAAGATGGTAAGAATGACAGCGAAGCACTAACTCCCCCCGTTCGTGCCGCAATCGTTCAGCAGTGCTGATCGCTTCACAGATTGCGGACAATTCCGGAAGGTCGACGTATGCGTCGTTCCCGCCGAAACTACGGCCAGTCTCCGCGTGCGGATGCCGCGGACGCCCGAGACCTCGTCGACCTCGCGTCGCGGATGGGAATTCCGCCGGAGGATGCGGCGCGCCAGGTGGCGCAACTCATCAATGACGCGAATCGTCCCCAGACGACAGATAGTTTCAAATCGCCCGTCGTCCGGTCCTATTGATCTCACAGAACGTGAGATCCGCGAACGCATAGCGATATTCGCCAAATAAGACGTGTCGTTTGAGGCGAATCGGGCACTATGAGGACCCTGTTTACAGGATCATCGCGTGACTCTCGTTGAGATCGCGTGCAGTATGAACGCCTGCCCGACGGAGTCGCGGCAAAAGCTGGATTTCCCTCCCTCCTCCCTCCTGATGGCCCCCGCCCCGGGAGGAAGGGTGCGGACGTGTTGCGCTCGGATGACGCGTGCACCCCGCACTCGGTCCCTTCGCTACCCCCGCTGAAGGGATCACCGCAATGGGGGGTGTGCGGCCAGCCCGCGCACACCCCCCAACGCGGCGACGTGCTCGCGGCTACTTCGCGCGCCCGTAGGCGCCGCGCCAGAAGTCGACGAAGATCTCGGGCGGTTCCGGCGAGGTCATCGCCCGCTGCGTGAACAGGATGCCGGTGACGTCACGGGCGCGGTTCGAACGCCACACGGTGCCGGTGCCGCCGTCCCGTAGACGCCGTCGTCGGCGAGGATCATCGCGGCGGCGGCCGTGACCGGTTTCGTGAGCGACGCGATGCGGAAGATCGCGTCGCGTGGCATCGGCCCGGTGTCGCCCAACGCCTTCGTCCCCAACACGTCGACCTGCACGTCGTCGCCCCGCGCGACCAGCGCGATCAGGCCGGGAAGCGCGCCCCGCTCCACGTAGCCGGCCAAGTTGCTCATGGCCGGTACGGCGCCATGTCGATGCCGGGATAGCGCGCGGCGACGTCGGTCAAGGTCTGCTCGTTCCAGTAGGCGTCACCCGGACGCGGGAAGCCGAAGAGGTCGCGTTCGCGCACGCTGCACTGGGGCATCAGCTTCGCCCAGCGTTCGGGCGACTGCTTCGGCCATGCCATCTTGCCGCCCCACGTCGTGCCGCGAGCCTGATAGTCGGCGAGCAGCGAGAAGCGCGAGCGCCCCGGCGTGCTGAAGTTCGAGCCGCGGTGCAGGATGTCGGTGCGGTACACGAGCAGGCTGCCGGCCGGCCCGATCGCGGGCACCTCGGCGCCGGCGACCGCTTCGAAGTTGCCGTACAGCGGCGTGAACGGGATCTCGTTGCCTCGTTCGAAGGGGACGATCCGCGTCGGGCCGTCGGCGGCGGTGACGTCGGAGAGGAAGACGAACGTCGTGAGTTGCTGGTAGCCGCCGTCGCGTCGCGGCACGACGAGGCTGTGGCTCCCGTAGTCGCGGTGGAGCGGCTGGTCGTAGTCGATCGCACCCGCGTACTTCGCCCACAGCTCGACTTTGTAGAGGTGCAGCTCGGCGGTGCCGAGGTAGCGCTCGGCCGCGTCCACGAGATCGGGGTGGAACGCGAGGTGATTGAGATCCCACGACCGGTACGGGAACTCCTCGACCCCGGCGAACTGGCTCTGCGCGTAACGGGAGTACTGCTCGGGATCGGCGAAGTACTCGTCCGGCTTCGGGAAGTGCAGCCAGAGTGCCGCTTGCGCGGCCTGCAACTCGTCGGCTTCGAGGAAGCCCTCCACGAGCGTGAAGCCGCGCTCGCGCACTTCGTCGAGAGCAGCGTCCGGCACCCGCACGGCCGCATGCTAACGAGGGCGCGTATTCTCTCGGCGTGCGCGCGGTGCAGTTCGACATGGCGGATCCTGCGTTCCCTGCGTCACTCGTTGACCTCGGCGAACCGGAATTGCCCGGGCCGGCGTGGGCGCGAGTGGCAGTGAACGTCGGCGGGATCTGCGGCAGCGACCTCCACATCTTCACGCACAACGTCGGGCCGACACCCACGCTGTTCTCGATGGGCGGCGCGTTCCCGTTCGTGCTCGGCCACGAGATCGCCGGGCAGGTGATCGAGGTCGGGCCCGACTGCGCGGTCGCGGTCGGCACGCGGGTCGCGGTGGATCCGTGCATCCCGTGCGCGGCGCGCGGCATCTCGCCGCTGTGCGCGAACTGCGCGCGCGGCTGGAGCTCGTCGTGTCTCGAGCTCGACAGCCGGATCGTGAGTGGCGGCCGCACACTCGGCTTCACCAAGGATCTCGGCGGCGGGTGGGCGGAGCAGGTGCTCGCGCACGCGTCGATGTTGCACCCGATTCCGGATGCCGTGCCCGACCGCGCCGCGAGCCTGCACGAGCCGGTGTCGATCGCGTGTCACGGTTTGTTGCGCGCACCGCCGCGCGACGGCGATCCGGTGCTCGTGGTGGGTGCGGGCGTCATCGGGCTCGCGACGGTTGCCGCGCTCAAGGGGTTGTTCCCGGCGTGCCCGATCACCGTGTTGGCGCGCCACGACCATCAGGCCGCGGCGGCCGCAGCCTGCGGTGCGGATCATGTCGTGCAGACCGACGGGAGCAGCGCGCACTTCGAGGAGCTCGCCCGGCTGAGCGGTGCGCGGGTGGTCGGCCGCAAGGCCGACGTGATGTTGATGGGCGGCTTCCCGTACGTGGTCGAGGCGGTGGGAGCGCCGCGCTCGGTCACCGAGGCGCTGCGCGCGGTCGCCCACCGCGGCACGGTCTTGTTGCTCGGCGCGGCCGGCGTGAGCGAAGTCGACCTCACGCCGATTTGGTACAAGGAGGCGGCGCTCGTGGGCTCGATCGACCACACCGTCGACCAGGGCTCGGCGCCCGGGCTCGCGGGTGGTCCCGACCGTCACTCCGTGGATCGCGCGCTCGACGTGCTCGCCGCCGGGCTGCTCCCGCACGAGGTGGTGGTCACCCACGAGTTCGCGCTCGACGACTATCGCGAGGCGGTGGAGACCGCGATCGACCGTGGCAGCACGCACGCGATCAAGGTCGTGTTCCGCCCGTAGCTACGGCGACCGCAACTCGTTAGCCCGAAAATTGCCCCTGCGCGCTCAGTGCATTTGCAACGACTTGAAGATTTGTACCCTTTGACGGGCGATCCGATGCAGATGCAACGACGACGCCGGCGCGCGATCGTTGCATCTGCACGGAGCGTGTGATCGACGCCTCTCGATCGGTGCGCGTTCGTTGCAAATGAAACGAACGCGCCGCGTGGACTACCGCCGAAACCGGGCAAATCTCCCGGTCATTGCAAATGAAACGAACGCGCGACCGGGCGAAATCTGCTGAAACGGTGTATATCTCCGGATCGTTGCATTTGCACTGAGCGCGAAAAACGAATTTGAACCCACACCGATCCGGGGCGGGGGCTTCAGTACATGATCAGCGACGCGATGAGGGCGTCGTACAGGCGCTTCGTCGCATGCTTCGAGTGGACGCCGAGCAGGTACACGTGCGTGCCCGAGATCAGCATCATGAAGCGCGCGGGATAGCCGTCCTGCACGGTGGCCTGCATCTCGAGGCCGGGCACGCCGAACCGGTTGATCTCCGTCTCGCCGGTCGACTTGTCGCACTCGGCCGCGACCGCTTCGGCGAGGATCAAGAGCAGCGCCGGTTCCACG